>CALVMI010000018.1 GCA_944345045.1 uncultured Bacilli bacterium
ATGAAGGAGATGAATTACTAATGGACGTGAAAAAAGAAGCAGAAAGAATACTAGAAAACTTTGATGCTTTACTATATTATGATCCTTATGAGCTTGGAATGAAAGATGGAAGAAGCGAAGGCATAGAAATTGGACGGGATGAAGGACGTAGTGAAGGTATTAATGAAACAGCGATGAATTTTATTAAAGAAGGGGTAGATTTAAGCATTATAGCTAAAGCAACAGATATTGATATGCAAAAGTTACAGCAAATGGCTATGACAATGAAAGCATAAGTAAAATGAATAAATTGAAAGAACTTCTTTAATTAGTAACTGCTATTTTGCTGGAATATTTGAATTTGAAAAGTTACGGGTTATTCTTGGTGGGATCGAACCTTTCGTATAGTTTTAACCCCTACAAATACATAATTTTTTCTTTTTAAGCCATAATATGTTTGGTGATAAAAATGTTAGAAAAAGAAATATTGATTAAGTTGTATCAAAATGTAGAAATGGGAATTGTGGGTATCGAATCTATTGAAGGTAAGATTGAATCTCGTTCTTTAGAAAAAGTTATTTTACTTCAGAAAAAAGAATATGAAGATGTAAAAAGAAAAGTTGCTTCTTTGTGTGAAAAGCACAATGTTTTAGATAAAGAATTAAGTGGTTTTGCTAAGATAAGTAGCGATATGATGGCAAAGATGAAAACTATGATGGATAAAAGTGAACATAATATTGCTAAAATGATGATGGAAGGAACAAATAAAGGATTAATTCAATTAGAAGAATTGTTAAATAATTATCAAGGAAAAGATGAAAAAATTAAAGAACTTATTGAAAAAGTTATTGATTTAGAACATCAAAATAATGAAGAATTGAAAATTTATTTGTAAAATATGTCAAGTATTGTCTCTTTTCTTGTGAAAAAAATCTTTCTTGTGGTAAAATGAAAATGAACTTTACGAAAGAAGGATAAGAAATGGAAGATAAGCATCGTAAGTTATTGTGTTTAGGACTTTTTGTGCTTGCTATTTTAATTTGTTTTACAACTACAGGATGTGAAAAAGAAAATTTCACAAGTGGTGATATTGAAGGATATCATTATGAAGAAACAGAAGAAGTGACTAATTATGTTAAAATTGTGACAAATCATGATCAAGTAATTTTAATGGAACTTTATCCAGATGTCGCGCCTATTACGGTTGAAAATTTCCAAAAACTTGTTTCAGAACACTTTTATGATGGTTTGATTTTTCATAGAGTTATTGAAGACTTTATGATTCAAGGCGGAGATCCGAATGGCAATGGTACTGGTGGTAGTGGTGAGACCATTAAAGGAGAGTTTTCTAGTAATGGAGTTGAAAACACTTTAGAACACGAGCCAGGTGTTGTTTCTATGGCGAGAGGAACAGAACCGGATTCAGCTTCTAGTCAATTCTTTATTTGTACAGGTGCTAAAGAAGCTATTTCCTACTTAGATGGTGATTATGCGGCTTTTGGTAAGGTAATTGCTGGAATGAATACTGTTTACGAAATTTCTAAAGTAAGTACTGATAATTCAGATATGCCTTTAGCCGCACAGAGAATGGAAACTGTTCGCTTTGTAAAGGTAAGTGAGCTTGATGCAACTGAATAATCCATTTACAAAGATATAAATATTATTAATGAAAGACAAGCCTCTTTAGAAAATGCTTATAAACTTTAGTTCTCTTAGATTTCTAAGAGGCTTTTTATTTGTAAATTTTCTTTTTTTATGCTACAATACTTTTCATTACAAAAGGGGGTTATCATGCAAAATTTTGGTTTAGAGAAGAATAATTTTTTGTTTCGTGATTCATATGTAGATACCGATCCTGTTAAAGATCGAATTATTTCAGAAATTTTTGATTTTACTTTAAAGGAAACTTTAGCAAATAAAAATATTTCTTTTGTAAATAATCATTATGTTTATAAAACAATGGAAGAAGAATATCCTTTTTTTCTTTTATCAGATTATATTGTTGATCCACATTTTAAAAATCTTCTTCAAACGTCTTTAAGAGCTAGAAATTGTCATACGTTTTCGTTAGATTTTTCAATGCAAAATCCAAATTATCAAGTTGTGACTGGGTATATTAAAGCGTTTGATAAAAAGTATCTTCATTCTGTTTCAAAAACGTATTTTCCAATTTTGCAAAAAGAAGTGTATTTAGATTTTACAACCAATACGATTATGGATACGGATACGTTTACTAAACTTTTTTCGTTTGAAATTCTTGAAGAATTACAACAAGAAGATATTTTGAATTTTCAAGAAAGTATTAAGAATTATTATACGTCTTTTAATGAGAAATTGGCTGTATGTTTTGCTAAAGAAGTGACAAATGATTTTAAAAGAAATCGTGTTTTATTTGACAAGAAATAGAAAATAGCCTAAAATAATTTTGAAAGCGAAGAAAAAGAAAAGTAAAAAAGATTTTCTTAATAGAGAGTCTATGGGTGGTGGAAATAGATAAGAAAACTTTTTGAAAGAAGCTTTGGAGTTGAAATTCTATTTTTTGGAGTTTTCGGGAATTACTCACGTTACGAGGAAAAGAACAAAATAAGGTGGTACCACGGGTGTTTACTCGTCCTTTAGGGTATCACCTTTTTATTTTTAGAAAAGAGGTTTTATTTATGACAAGAGAAGAATTTGCAGATATTTTATTACCAGATGTGCAACATACAAGAGCATATTATGAAGAAAAGTATGGAAAAAGGGATTTACCTTTTAATGCTATGGTAACTCGTTTAGCGCCTTCACCAACAGGTTTTGTGCATATTGGCTCCCTTTATCAGGCAATCGGGGCTCAGAAACTTGCACATCAAAGTAGTGGTGTATGTTTTTTGAGAATTGAAGATACTGATCATAAAAGGGAAGTAGAAAATGGTATCGAACAAATTATTTCTTCTTTAAAAACTTATGATGTACAGTTTGATGAAGGTCCTTTATGCGATGGCGAAGATGTTGGTAACTATGGCCCTTATATTCAAAGTAAAAGAAAAGATATTTATCAAGCTTTTGTAAAAGATTTACTCATTAAAGATTTAGCTTATCCTTCTTTTTTAACGGAAGAAGAAAAAGAAGCAATTACTCTTCGACAAAAAGAAATTAAGTCTCGAATTGGATATTTTGGACCATGGGCATTAGAAGAGCGCAATATGACAATGGAAGAGGCAGTAGAAAAGGTAAAAAAAGGAATACCTTATGTTATTCGCTTGCGCAGTCATGGTAACTTTTTAAAGAGAGTTGAAGTAGAGGATGCCATAAAGGGGAAAATTTCTATTCCAGAAAATGATATGGATATTGTTTTATTAAAACAAGATGGTATACCAACGTATCATTTGGCTCATGTAATTGATGATACACTTATGCATACGACGCATGTTACCCGTGGTGATGAGTGGATTAGTAGTTTACCTATTCATATAGAACTTTTTCATGTTTTAGGTTTTGAGCCACCAAAATACGCTCATTTAGCGACGATTCAAAAAGAAGAAGATGGCAAGAAAAGAAAAATTAGCAAAAGAAAAGATCCAGAAGCTAATGTTATGTATTATATTGAAAAAGGTATTCCTGTTAAAGCAGTAGAACTTTATTTGATGACTCTTTTAAATTCTAATTTTGAAGAATGGTATTTGGAAAATCCTAAAAAAGATATTAATGAGTTTACTTTAGATTTTTCTAAAATGAGTACAAGTGGTGCTTTATTTGATATGGAAAAACTTTTAAATATTTCTAAAAATTATCTTAGTACGTTGTCAGCTGAGGAAGTTTATCAAAATACATTAGCATGGGCTAAAGTATATGACCTTTCATTTGCAACTCTTTTGGAAAAAGAAAAAGAAGTAGCTATACGTACTTTAGATATCGAAAGAAATACGGAAAAACCACGAAAAGATTTTGCAATGTATAGTGAAGTAAAACAAAATATTTGGTATATGTTTAAAGAATGTTTTGAAAAGCCCGAAAATTATGAGTGGCAAAAGATTACGGATAAAGAAGAAATTAAGAAAATTTTAGACATTTATATAGCTAAATATTATGATATTCGTGATGATAATGAAGAATGGTTTAATAAAGTAAAACTTTTATGTGATGAACTTGGATATGCTTCTAATATGAAAGATTATAAGAAAAATCCAGAAAATTACAAAGGAAATGTCGCAGATGTTTCAACAGTTATTCGAGTTGCTTTAACAACAAGTTCTCGAACACCTAATTTGAAAGATATTATGGAAATTTTAGGAAAAGAAGAAATTGAAAGAAGAATAAATCTTCTTTAATGAGGAAGTGGGATATTGACAAAGATTGCTATAATTTCCGATATTCACTCAAATAAAGAGGCTTTATATGCGGTTTTATCAGATATGGAAAAAAGAGGTGTAGATAAAATTGTTTGTTTAGGAGATATCGTTACAAAATATGTTTATCCTCGTGAAGTTGTTGAAGCTTTAAAATCTTCTTGTGAGATCATTGTTCGGGGAAATTGTGATCAAAATGTAGTAGAAAATGAAAATTATCGTTATGCTAGAAATAAATTGGGTTTAGAAAATATAGAGTTTTTGGCTCAACTTCCTTTAGTTGAGCAACTAAAATATAAAGACTTATTGCTCCATTTTTTTCATGCAACTCCATATGCAAATGATCAAATTTTTAATCCTGTTCAAACTAATTCCTATCATAATATGTTTATGGGTGAGCAACCACAAATTAATTTTTTCGGTCATACCCATATTCCAAGTATTTCTTTGATTTCTCCTCATGGAATAACTTTAACAACAGAAAGTAGTGTATATTTAAAAACAAATGGTAAGTACATACTTAATGTAGGAAGCGTTGGAGAACCGCTTATTGTAAATCCGAATCCTTTAAGCGCAAATAAATACTTGGTTTCTGAAAATATGAATTATATGATTTTTACGGACGAGAATGGAATATATCAAGTCCAAAAAATTTCTGTTCCTTATAAAAATATATTTGTAAAGGTTTATGTGGATTTTGTTCATAAACAACAATTGGATAAACAAGGAAATCGTTATTATCCCCGTTCGCCAAAGGATACGGCTAAATTGTATGAATCATTGAATTTTATGGGCGTTACGGATATTCCCATGCCAGATGACATTGATAAAAATAATTCATATACTAGATAAAAAGGGGTTCTTTTATGAATTTAAAAAAGAAATTAAAAAAATATAATCAAGAACATTTATTGTTTTTTGAAAATGAGTTGAATGAAGAAGAAAAAGAAAATTTAAAAAAACAAATAAAAAAATTACCATTTAAAAAAATGAGAAAAATATATACGAAATCTATGTACGATGAAAAAATAGAAGCTCGTTTTATTACATATTTAAAACCTTTTGAAAAAAATGCTATAGATACGCAATATTTTGAAAAAATTGGTGAAAAATTCATTAAAAATTATGCTGTTATTACTTTAAGTGGTGGAAGTGGAAGTCGTTTTGGGTATGACAAAGCAAAAGGAATTTATCCATTTGTTTTAAATGGAAAAGTTACTTCTATGTTTCAAATAGAAGCTGAGCAATTACAAAAGATTGCCCAAAAATATCATACTTATATCTTTTGGATAATTATGACTAGTGAAAAAAATCATAATGAGATTATAGAATATTTTGAAAAAAATAATTATTTTGCCTATCCGAAAAATAAAGTTGTATTTTTAAAGCAAAAATCTTTGCCTATTCTAGATATTAAAGGAAATTTCGTTTTGAAAAAGCCCTCTCAAGTATTAACTGCTTCTGATGGAAATGGATCGATTTTCAAATTATTAAAAGATTCCAAAGTTTTAAAACGATTACAACAAGAAAAAATAAAATATATTCAAATTATAAATATTGATAATCTTTTGGTAAAGATGTTTGATCCTATTTTTATTGGTTTAATGGAGGAAAACGGCTTTTTAGTAGGTTCTAAAACCCTTTATAAAAAAGATATATATTCGAAAGATTATGTTTTTTGTATATATAAGAATCATCCGTTTTTATATAATTTGAATAACATAATTCCAGCTAGAGAACTAGAATATTTTAGAGATACTTTTAGTGGCATTTCATTATTTCATATCAAAGCTTTGAAAAAATTAAAAAATGTTCGTTTACCTTATCATCGGGCTTTTAAAAATTATCAATTTTATCAAACAAATGGTAATATAACTTTTTCAAAAGAAAAGAATTCATTTAAATTTGAAAAATTTATTTTTGATGGTTTTTTTAAATTTAAAACGATGCTTTTATATCGAATAGGTACTGATGAATTTTATCCTGTAAAAGACAAAGCGTCTTTAGATCGTTTTATAAAAATTTTAAAAGATAAAGAAAGTGAGGAGTCTAATGTTAATAACCGTAAAGAAAATAGTAGAAGTATGTGAGGGAACTTTACTTGGTGGAAAAGATGATATAGTTATTTCTTCTTATTCTAAAGA
>CALVMI010000019.1 GCA_944345045.1 uncultured Bacilli bacterium
ATGTGAATTTAATAAATTTACAAAAATTAAATACATATATTGAAATTTTTGCTTCTTTGGAAGACAAAAAAGGAATTCTTTATTTAGATTCTTCTAGTGATAAAATATCTTTTAGTTTATATGAAAATTGAGACTTTAAAAAGGTCTCTTTTTTTGGTATAATCGTTTTAATAGAAAAGAGGATCAAACTTATGAAAAAGAACATAATCTTAGGTATCCTCCTTACCAGTCTAATTGCTCTGGTGGGGGGGGGTATAACTAATAATAAACTTCCAGAACAAGAAATAATAAAAAATGAAAATGTTAATTTAGCAATTTATTTAAATGAAGAAGAGACAAGTAGTATTCCTTCCAAAGAAGGAAGTGCTTTTGATGAAGAAAAAAGCACATGTACAAATGAGGCATATATAGTTTGGGACTATAGTTCATGGAGTCCAATTATTAAAAATGTAAGTAATTACCCTATAAGATGTAATTTATATTTTAAAACAGGTTATAGTGAGTCCATTTTAAATGGCACCGACCCAATTTTAAAAGATGAACTAATACCAGTCACAATTAGTGATGATGGAACAGTAAGAAAAGCAGATCTTGGTAGCAAATGGTATAGTTATGAAGAAAAGATATGGGCCAATGCCGTAATTTTAAAAGATGAAACAAAAGATTATAAAGCAACTGAAATAATCCCAGAAGAAAATATTGAGTCATACTTTGTTTGGATTCCAAAATATCGGTATCAATTATGGGACTTAGGAATGTATGATAGTATAACAAGTATTGATCCAAGCAAAGTCCATGAAATACCAGTTATCTTTGGTGATTATAATACCAGTGATAGTGTCGATGGTGAATGTACAACGCCAATGGAGTCTGGAGCTACGGGCAACTGTAATATCGGTGATTATATTACGCATCCAGCTTTCTTAAGTATCCCAAGTAAAGGTTTCTGGGTCGGTAAATTTGAAACGGGATATGACGGAGCTACTAGTACCAGTGAAGCAGAGATAAACGAACGAGATGCAAGTAAGATTATTGTTAAACCAAATGTCTATAGTTGGCGAGGAATACAGCTTGCAAATGCTTTTTATACAAGTTATGATTACAAAAGATCTTTAGATAGCCATTTGATAAAGAATACGGAGTGGGGAGCTGTTGCCTACTTACAACACAGTGCTTATGGAAGCGCAACAAGTGTTAGAATAAATAATAATTCAGCTTTTTTAACTGGATATCAAGCAAATAATGAACCAACTTGTGGATATACGAATGCTAATGAAGAATGTAATAGATATTGCGATGATAATACATGTAATCAAGCTTACCCCAAAAGTACTTTAGCAAGCACAACTGGTAATATCAGTGGCATTTTTGATATGAGTGGAGGAGCGAATGATTATGTTATGAGTGCTATGGTAGATGAAGAGGGCAACTTGATAAGTGGTCGAAATAGTGAATTAAATTCCGACTTTAATGGGATTTTTGGCGAAAGTGGAAGTTTAAGTACAGGTTATGATTGGCCTGATGAAAAATACTATGATTTGTATAATTATTCTTTAAGTCCTACGCAATTTTCTTATAGAATATTGGGAGATGTGACAGGTGAAATGGGGCCTTTTGGATATGTGACTTATTTGAGTAGACAATTGAATAGCTGGTACAGTCAAGTAATATTTTTTCCTCTTTTATGGGAATCCTTTATAATGCGAGGTGGAGCTTATAGTTTTGGATTTGAGGCAGGAGTCTTTTCAACAGAAAACGATAATGGAAAGTATAGTGCTGTTATATCTTTCCGTCTTGTTTTAACCCCTATAAATACATAATTTTTTCTTTTCTTTTTCTTTAAAAGTTTTTATAATACTTATGAGGTGTGACATGAGAATATTGGCTAGAATATCTTATGATGGTAGTAAATTTATGGGATTTCAACGTCTTAAAAATGGTAAGGGCGTACAAAATGAACTTGAAAGGGTGTTAAGTGAACTATCAGGAAAAAAAGTGACTGTTTATGGTTCAGGACGGACAGATGCGGGTGTTCATGCACTAGATCAATGTATTCATTTTGATTTTGATTTAGATATTTCTTTAGATAAACTTCAATATATTTTGAATCGCAATTTAACTGATGGTATTGTTGTAAATAGTATAGAAAAAGTTTCAAATAGTTTTCATGCTCGAAAAAGTGTTATTAAAAAAACATATGAATATGTTTTACTTTTAAAAGAAAAGAATCCATTTTTGAGTAATTATACTTGGACTATTTATCAAGACTTAGACATTTCTAAAATGAAAGAAGCAAGTAAAGTTTTTTTAGGACGACATAATTTTCAAAATTTTGTTTCTGGAAAGCGTGACAATTATGAAACCGAAATATATGATATTCAATTTTCTAAAAATGGGAATGAACTTCGTATTTCTTTTATTGGCCTTGCTTTTTATCGTTATATGGTGCGTCATTTAGTTGGTGCTTTACTTGATGTTGGTATGGGTAAGGTAAACATTTTTGATTTAAAAGATGCTTTAGAAAATCCACAAAAAAAAGTAGCATTTTCTGTAGCTTTACCTAATGGATTATATTTGAAACAGGTGGAATATTAAGTTTCTACCTAAAAAATGCAAATTTTGTTTGACTTTCAGGTGGCTTTAACCTATAATTTTAAATGGTACATTTTATTTATCTGGATGACGTATGCCCTGGGAAAGCAAAAGTTTGAAAGAAAGATGAAAGGAATTTAAAAATGAGTACATTTTTACAAAAGAAAGAAAACGTTGACCGCAAATGGTATGTTATCGATGCTAAGGATAAAGTTTTAGGTCGTGTTGCTTCTAAAGCTGCTACAATTTTACGTGGTAAACATAAACCTACTTATACTCCTAGTGTTGATTGTGGAGATTATGTAATTATCATTAACGCTGACAAAGTTAAATTAACTGGTAATAAGTTAGAAGATAAGATGTATTATAATCATTCTGGTTACCCAGGAGGACTTAGAGAACGTAATGCTAAAGAAATGATTCAAAAATATCCTGAAGAAATGGTTGAAAGAGCTGTTAAAGGAATGCTACCTCATGGTAGACTTGGACGCGCTATGGGAAAGAAATTATTTGTATACCGTGGTGAAGATCATAAACATCAAGCTCAAAAACCAGAAGTTATGAAGGTAGACTAAGGAGGAAGTTATGGCAAAACAAAGTTGGAAAGCTACGGGTAGAAGAAAAAGAGCTGTTGCTCAAGTTACTTTAACAAGTGGAACTGGAAATATTACAGTAAACGGTGTTGATGTAAATGAATATATGCCTGATAAAATTTTAGTTTTAGATTTAAAACAACCATTAACTTTAACAAATAATGAGAATCGTTTCGATATTGAAGTTACCGTAAAAGGTGGTGGCTATGCTGGTCAAGCTGGTGCAATTCGTTTAGGAATTACTAGAGCATTACTTTTATTTGATGCTAATACTGACCAAACTGCTGATACAGCTTATCGTAAAATTTTAAAACCTGCTGGTATGATTACAAGAGATCCACGAGTTAAAGAACGTAAAAAATATGGTCTTAAAAAAGCTCGTCGTGCTCCACAATTTAGTAAACGTTAATATGTTTTCTTTAAACCTCATAAATTTTATGAGGTTTTTTCTTGCAAAAAAAATTATAATTAGAATATATATTAGTATGAAAAATTATATTTGTTTACTTCTTTTTTTAGTTGTATCTTCCTTTTTTTCTTTTCAGGTAGCAGAAGCTAGCTTTCCACTTTCGGGTCGTATCTTTGTGATAGATGCTGGCCATGGTGGTGTAGATCCTGGAACGGTAGTTGGATCCATTTATGAAAAAGATATTAATTTGAAGATTAGTAAGGCGCTTCAAAATGAGATTATAAAACTAGGTGGCAGCGTTTTAATGACTAGAGAAGGAGATTATGATTTGGGAACTCCTAATGCTACTTATCGGAAAAAAAGTGATTTTGATCATCGTATTTCTTTTATTAATTCCAGTAAAGCAGATTATTATATTTCTATTCATTTGAATTATTTAAGCGATAGTAGATATAGAGGAGTACAAGTTTTTTATTCTTCCGCAGATCAAAAAAATGAAGCGATTGCTTCATCTATTCAAAATTATATGAATGAAAAATTGGGAACTGATCGAGAAATAAAAAAAATTTCTTCAACTATTTATATGTATTCTAAATTAACTGTGCCCGGTGTTTTAGTTGAATGTGGCTTTCTTTCTAATTCTTCTGAAAGAGCTTTATTGCTTAATGATGAATATATTCTTCAATTTTCAAAATATTTAGCAGAAAGCCTTGTTAATATTTAAAATGCTTTGAGGTTAATTTTTTAGTTAAAGGTAATCCTGTGCAATATGAATTGTCTTTAATGAGATGGAGTAGTTCTTTTTTAGAAATTTTTTGGTCAAAATATTTTTGAATATTTGTTATTAGTGAGTAAGCTTCTTCAATAGCCGTTGCATATAATTCTAAAAATGAATCGTTTCTTTGGATAGTAGGATCAGCTGGGAAAACCCAAGATTCATGATTTTCATTTAGATATTCTTTGTTTATTTTAGTAACGTGAAAGCTTAAATTGGCATATTTACGAGCAGAGTTAGTGGATAACAGGTCTTTTATTTTATAAAGTAGGGTTTTTATACCGGTTGTATCTGTTACAAAGTATTTTAAAAGAAAATTTCCTGTATGAATGCTGTTTTCCATAATTTTGCCCATGTTTTTTTGATTAAAAGTTTTAAAAAAAGCATAGTCAATGGTATTTTTTAATTCTGTGGATAAGTGGATTTTAGGAAGTAAAAATTTGGAAATCTTGGCATTTTTAAGATCTTCTGATGTCTTTTTTTTATACATATAAGCATCTATATTCACTTCCATTTTTTCATGCATTCCTAGATATTTTTTATCTACTTCTGATAAACCTGTATAATATATGATAAAGGGATGGCAAATGGAGTCTAAAGCATAATGATTAATACTTCCAAATAAGTAACTAATTACTTCTTTGTTTTCTTCTAAATTGTTCGTAGTTATATATTCTAAAATATTTTTAAAATATTCTAGAGTTTTCTCATGTTGGGCAACATTTCCTAATTTACGAATTTCTTTTCCTTTCCATGGAGTTAAGAATTTATAGTAAAATAAATTATCAAAACTTTGAGAAAAAACTAAATAATTTGATAAATCAATTTTTTCTTGAATTTTTTTAGGTAATTTTTCATATACGTCTTTAGCAAATATATGATGGGTTACGATTGATGGCATAGTACCTCCTAATTTTTATTGTATCATTTTAACAGTAAATTTCATAATTTTTTCACATTTTACTAACATAATTGTCAAGAAATCTGACTACAATATTCGTGTACTTTGTGATATAATGGTTTAAGATATGGGGTGCTAGCATGGTGAAGACTTTTAAAACACTCGATGAACAGATAAAAATATTGCAAAGTAAAGGTCTTATAATTTCTGATGAGCAAGAAACAAAAGATATTCTCTTACGTGAAAATTACTTTTTTGTGAGTGGATACCGGTTGCTTTTTATGGAAAGTATGACAAATAAACTTTTTTTACCTGGAACAACTTTTGAAGAATTATATGCGATGTTTCAATTTGATAGACATATTCGTAATATTGTTTTTAAAAATCTTTTGATTATCGAGAATAATATTAAGAGTATTACGGCATATAATTTGTCTGGAAAATATGGAATACGTGAAGATGAATATTTGAATCCCAAGAATTTTGTAAGTGATCGCAAGAGAAAGAAACAGATTGATGATTTACTTAGAAAAATGAAACGGCAAATTCGAATTAATGGCGGTCAACATCAAGCTACCTTACACTATATTGAAAAATATGGGTATATTCCTTTATGGATTGCTGTCAAGGTTTTATCATTTGGTATAGTTAGCGAGTTATATCAAATTTTAAAACCTGAGGATCAGGTTAACATCGCCAAAGATTTTCATGTAAATAAAGAGGACTTACTTGTTTATTTTCCAATCTTAGCAAATTTTCGTAATTTGTGTGCTCATGAAGATATACTCTATGATCACAAGGCTCAAAGAAGTATTGAAGATACAAAATATCATGAATTACTTGGTATTCCTAAAGTGAATGATGAGTATATTTATGGGAAAAATGATTTGTTTGCAGTAGTAATTATTTTGAAGCAATTACTACGAAGAGATGATTTTTTCTTGTTTATGAGCGAATTTGAATACGAAATTCAAATTTTAGCAGATCGATTAAAAGTGATATCTATCGAAAAAGTATTGGATCGTATGGGATTTCCAATTAATTATGGAGAGATGGTGAGGTTATAATGGAAGTTAAAAATGAAAAAAGAGAAAAGAAAGGATTAACTGCTGCTAAATTGTTTTTAGTAGGAGTGATTATGTTTTTTGTTGGTGCAGGAACTTTATATGCGATAATGTATTTTAATCCAGCACCATTTGTAAAGACAATTACAGAAGAGACTAGAAATGTTACGGTTACGGATACAGGTATTGCTGATGCCGTCGAGAAAATATATGATGCTGTTGTAGTTGTAAAAACCTATTATAATAATCAGTTATATGCGACTGGAACGGGATTTGTATATAAGAAAGATGATAATTTAGCATATATTTTGACAAACAATCATGTTATTGAAGACGGAACTTCTATTACAGTTGAATTTACTGATGGTAGAGAGATTGATACTACTGTAGAAGGTAGTGATACATATTCTGATATTGCAGTATTATCATTAGACGCGAATGAAGTAACTGCAGTAGCTGAGATGGGAAGTAGCGAGGACGCTAGAGTTGGAGATACTGTATTTACTGTTGGTGCTCCAATTGATTCAAGCACATATTCTGGAACTGTTACAAGAGGCATTCTTTCTGGAAAAAATCGTTTAGTTGGCGTTTCAACTCAAAATTCTTATACATCTGATATGATGATGAGCGTTTTACAAACTGATGCAGCGATTAACTCTGGAAACTCTGGTGGACCACTTGTGAATGCTAATGGTGAAGTTATTGGTATTACTTCTTTAAAATTGGCTACGGAAGGAGTAGAAGGAATGGGATTTGCAATTCCTATTGAAACGGCTTTAAGTTATGCTGAAAAATTAGAAAATGGTGAATCGATTGAAAGACCATCTCTTGGTATAGAAATGCTTAACTTAGTTGATGCATTGCGAGCTAATTATTTAACATTAAATAATATTGGAGTAACTTCTGGAGTTTATGTTACAAAAGTAACGTCAGAAAGTCCTGCAGAAGCTGGTGGAATTGAAGCAGGAGATATTATAACAGCAGTAGATGGCAAAGAAGTTTCGGATTTAGCTTATTTAAGATATTTACTTTATAATCATAGTGTTGGTGATACTATGGAAGTGACTGTTTATCGTGATGGTTCTTCTAGAGATTTGACAATTCATTTAACTCAAAAAGCAAGCTAATCTTTTAGCTTGTTTTTTTGGTAATAAAAAAGACTCCTTATTTTTTGGAGTCTTATTCTTGATTAAGATATGTTTCAATGGCGCTTGTAATGCCTTGTGCATAACCTTCAGTATTTTGCATGATGTTTCTTAAATCGCTGTAATTATCCATATATCCTAGCTCTAATAAGTAAGCTTCGGCTGTATTATTTGAATTATAATGTTCGTTCATTGGGTATCCTGGAAAACTTCCGTCGTTTGATGCATTTGTAGAAATACCACCAATTTCTCTCATGTTGTAATACCAACTTGTATTTGTTGTATATCTACTTGGTTGTACACTACTACTTGCAATTTCTTCTTCTGTAAATAATCTTTGATAAATACCATTTGATACTTGGTATAAAGCTTTTGTTGAAGCTTCAGTATT
Organism: uncultured Bacilli bacterium; assembly: GCA_944345045.1. Lineage (GTDB taxonomy): Bacteria > Bacillota_I > Bacilli_A > RF39 > UBA660 > Ventrenecus. The sequence continues at coordinate 7,871 of CALVMI010000019.1, forward strand.
TGCATTTTTTGTGATTTCATCTACAAATGTTGAAGCAAAGTCTAAGTTCGTATCATTTGCTATATATACTTCAAGACCGCTTACACTACCAACACCTGATGAGTTATGATGAATAGCAATATTAAATTTTGATTTTGTGTCGTTTGCCATTGTAGCGCTTCCCATCGGATCATAAATGCTTACATTTTCATCGGTTTCTCTAGTTAAAATTACTTTATAGCCTAAATTTTCAAGATTTTCTTTTAGTTGTAGGGCTACTTTTAAGTTTTGAGCTGCTTCGGTAATCAAATCGCCTGAATAACAATATCCTAAGCTATTCGTGGCACTTCCATCACTGCAAGCTGTTTTTCCAGGATCTACACCTCCATGTCCAGGATCAATAGTAATATCGTATACATCGTCTGGTAGTTTTGTTTCAGTAATTTTGAAACGTAAAGTAGGAATTTCTTCGTAAGTGTTCCATTCGATATCTATTTTATTATTTTTTCCATTTTCCGTTAAAGTGTAGTATTCTAGGTTTTCATATTCAGTATTATTTATAACAGAATAGTATTTTATTACTTCATTTTGTTCTTCATCATGAGTTTTCGTTTGTAGAACTAGATAATATTCGCCAATTGGTAGGTTTTCCAAAACAATTCCTTCATTTATATACTCGCTCGTGATAAATGAATATGTATTGTTTTCTTCTTCTGTTATTTCCCAATTAACATTTATTGTATCTTTTCCATTTGATAATAATAAACGCATTTCTTCTACTTTTTCTGGTAGGGTAAATGTTCCTTCAAAATTCATGTGTATTCCATAAATGGCATATTTATCAATTTCTACATAGGTTGAAGTATCAATCGTTTCTAGAAAGCTTAATTCAGGAGTTTTGTTTTTAAAAAATATGCAATAAGCAAAATAAATAATACCAAGAATAAGTAAAGTACAACATAAAGTTAACGTATAGGCCAGAAGTTTCTTTTTTACTTTCCTTCTTTTTTTCATAAGAACCTCTTTTCTATGATAAAATTATTATAGCAAAGTTTTATTGGAAATACAATTGCCGCTATGAAAGGAGTGTCTAATGAAAAATATCTTTTTTTATTTAGAATATTATGGTGATGTTTCTTTTGATGAATTTCCATTTAATGAAGTTGATAGCTTGATTTTATCTTCGCTCAGTTATGTGAAATTAGATGGAATAGTTCCTTCTTCTAAAAATTCATATATATATTTAGAAGAAGCTTGTTTTAAGTTTTTAAAGAGATATGATTCGAAAGATTTTAAAAAAGAAGATTGGTTATTTCCAAATTCATATAAGTTAATGGAAGTTTTAAAAACTTCAAGGAGATTTTATCATTCTAAACTTTATCATTTAGTTTCCAGTGTGGATTTGCAAGGACAATTTGGCGCTTTAACAATACGTCTTCCTAATCGTATAACTTATATATCTTTTGAAGGAACAGATAGCAATGTCAGTGGTTGGAAAGAAGATTTTCAACTTATATATGAATTTCCTATTTCTTCCCAGAAATTAGCTAGTCAATATTTTAATGATACACTTCGTTTATTTGATCGTACTGTATATGTTGGTGGGCATAGTAAGGGCGGAAATTTGGCGATGTATGCATATATGTATGGTAAAGAATTATGGAAAAAGAAAGTAAAAAAAGTATATAATTTTGATGGCCCGGGCTTTCTTTTGGATATTTTATCTGATCCAAATTATTTGGAGATGCAAAAGAAACTTGAAGTATTTGTTCCTAGAGAAAGTGTAATTGGAATGATATTAGAAAATTCTAATATTTCCGTTGTTGAGAGTTCTTCTCATGCGGTTTTACAACATGATAGTTATACTTGGGAATGTTTTGGTGGAAAGTTTGTACGTACAAAACTATCTAAAAAAAGCGAAAAATTAAAAACCAATTTAAAAGAATATTTGGATTCTATGAGTTTAGAAGATAAAAAAAATTTTGTTGAAACTTTTTTTGCCGTGTTTGAGAAAACAAAAATCACCAATATTATGCAATTAAAAGAATTAAAAATATCTACTTTGTTATCCTTAATGAAAGAACTTACCAATGTTCCTTCTTCAACAAAAAGAAATTTAGTTGCTTTGCTTCGAATGTTGATAACTGGTATGAATTAGATATAACAAAATTGGCCTTTTATCATAAATTATGATAGGAGGTATTTTTATGGCCAAAAAAATTGTGATAGATGCTGGTCATGGTGGCGAAGATCCTGGAACAAGTGCGAACGGAATTGTTGAAAAAGATTTAACTTTGAAAATCAGTGAATATTTACATAAAAGATTTGATGAGCTTGGAATTCCTAACGAAATGACAAGAACAAGCGATGTTACTTTGGGACCTAGTGATAGACCTATTAAAGCGCAGAGTTTTTATGGTAATTCCGATGATGTTATTTTGCTTTCTAATCATGTAAATGCTGGTGGTGGTGATGGAGCTGAAATTATTTATGCTTTAAGAAATTCAGATAAACTTTCAAGTTTAATTGCCAATGAGTTTGTGAAATCTGGTCAAAATGTTCGTAAGTATTATCAAAGAAGGTTGCCTTCTGATCCGTCTAAAGATTATTATTATATTTTGCGTGATACGCCCAATAATGAATCAGTTATAATTGAGTATGGGTTTGTTGATAGTACAGGAGATGATGTTGATCAATTAAAAAACAATTGGGAGGAACTTGCTGAAGCTGTTGTAAGAGCGGTTGCTAGTTATGTTGGTGTGCCATACACTAGTGGTTCCAGTGATCAAAATACATATGTCGTAAAATCTGGTGATACATTATGGAGCATTGCTAAGAAGTTTGGAGTTTCAGTAGATGAATTAAAAGCCAAAAATAATTTATCAAGTAATGCATTATCTATAAATCAAATTCTCATTATTCCAAAGAAAGGTGAGACTATTGATGAAGAAGATGGAGAGTATTATACAGTTGTCGCTGGTGATACTTTGTACGGTATTGCTAACCGTTATGGCTTAACAGTCGATGAGCTAAAAGCTTTAAATAATTTAACTTCTAACACATTAAGTATTGGACAAAAACTTTTAGTTAAACCAACAGATACCAGTGATGGATCGTTAGAAACTTATACAGTTAAAAAAGGTGATAATTTGTATCAAATTGCTTTAAAATATGATACCAGTGTTGATGCTTTGAAAAATTTAAATGGTTTGACTTCAAATTTGTTAAGTATTGGTCAAGTTTTGAAAATTCCAAGTTCTAGTTCTAGTGAAATTGTTTATACAGTAGTTTCAGGTGATAATTTATATCAAATCGCAAGACGATTTGGAACAACCATCGCGGCAATTATGTCTCGAAATAATTTGTCTTCTAGTTTACTCAGTGTTGGTCAGAAATTAATTATTCCATAAAAAAATGTAGATAACCTACATTTTTTTAATATATTTCGTTGCATTCGCCAGCTTTTGGTTTATAGAAACAATGATTTTTGTATTTTCCGGCTAGAGGCTGAGAGTACCATGTAGATGTACAACTATTACTTCCTGGAGCGTAGAACCATAACGCATGTGTAGCTGGATAATAATATTCTCCTTTTAATATTCTATCTGCTAATTGCTTTTCTAATGCAGTTGGCGTGGCTTCAAATAAAGAACTATTTGTACCAACAAATTGATTAGGCTGGTAAATTACATCATAGATTGTATTTACATTTTTGAAAGTGTAACAATTAGCTAATGTTCTGTTTACAACAACGTTTCCAACCATTAGCATTCCTAAATCTCCTTCATTTAGAGCTTCTGCACGCATGATTCTTGCTAGCAAATCTTTTTCTTTAGAAGTTGATTCAATTATCATAATATCACCTAAGGTATTTTATGAAAAAAACACTGGAAATGTCCTAATCTTCATGGTATAATTAGTTTGTCCTTTGAAATGTAGGGGCGTGGTATAATGGTAGCATAGGAGTCTCCAAAACTTTTGATGGGAGTTCGATTCTCTCCGCCCCTGCCATGAGAAAATATCGATTTTTTCCGATTTTAAAGGTTAAAATCGTTTTTTTTATATATGAATGAGGGGTGCTAATAATGAATAAAATAGATGAAAAAAGTTTAGAAAATGCTAAAAAACTATTTTCAAGCCCTGTCATTGATAGCATTGAAGTTGGTACGGTTAAGGGGTTACAGCAAATTCATAAATATTTGTTTGATGGTTTATATGATTTTGCTGGCCAGATTAGAAAACAAAATATTTCTAAAGGAAATTTTAGGTTTGCCAATTCTTTATACTTAGAAGATATCTTAAAAAAAATAGAAACTATGGAAGAAACAACTTTAGATGATATTATTAATAAATATGTAGAAATGAATATTGCTCATCCATTTTTAGAAGGAAATGGACGCGCTACAAGAATTTGGTTAGATTTAATATTGAAAAAAAGATTAAATAGAATTGTTAATTGGATAAATATAGATAAAAATTTATATTTGCAAGCGATGGAGAGGAGTCCAATTAATACATTGGAAATTAAAACTTTGATTGAAAATAATATGACAGATGATTTCAGTTTAGAAAACCTTTTTAAAGGGATAGAAGCATCATATTATTATGAAACTGAAGATTATTAATATATATCGATTTTTTCCTTGTTTATGAGGTTAAAATCTTTTTTTTATTTGATTTATATTAATGGTAATTTAGTCATAAATTATTTCTGTTACATTAAGAATCTTATGACACAAACAAACTATTTTGAATTGTAAAAATTGTTATTTTCTTTTAAATGTGTTATTATCATTTTAGAAGAGTTTGAGAAAGTGAAATAAGGATTTGGAGTATGAGAAAGAAAAGAAGTTTGATTACCGTAAAAAATATTACTAAGAATTATATTAGTAGACATCATAATATTTTAGTATTAGATAGCATTTCAGCAGAGTTTTTGGATGGAACTTTTTATTTAATTATTGGTCATAGTGGAAATGGAAAATCTACTTTGATAAATATTTTAGGATTAATTGATTCGAAGTTTGATGGAAATTATACTATATATGGACAAGAAGTTTCTACTTTAGGTGATAAAGAGTTAGCAAAAATTCGTATGCAACATATTGGTTTTATTTTTCAGGATTTTTATTTAGATCCATATTTAAAAGCTATTGAAAATGTTCTTGTTCCTATGTATATTAATAAGGACATTTCAAAAGAAAGCAGAAAATCTAGGGCAATGGAACTTTTAGATAAAGTGGGACTTAAGGATCGTATTAATCATTTTCCTAGAGAGCTTTCTGGAGGAGAACAGCAGAGAGTTGCTATAGCAAGGGCTCTAGCAAATGATCCTGATATCATACTAGCCGATGAACCTACAGGGAATTTGGACTCTACAAATGAAAAAATGGTTTTTGAACAATTAAAGAAACTTTCAAAAGAAGGAAAATGTGTTATCGTCGTTAGTCATAGTGATTTGGCAAAAAAATATGCTGATGTTGTTTATGAACTAGATGACCATAAATTACGTGAGGTAAAAAAATGAATTTTGGAGAGTTTTTCAAAAATACATTTATTGGTGTCTTTCGAGATAAAAGAAAACTTTTTTATGTTGTTGTCTTGCTGTTTTGTTCTTTAATTAGCTTTTTTATTTTAACTTTTAAAAAGAATTTTGATATGTACGTAAATGAATCTATGACTAAAAATATTGGTTTTCGAACGCTTAGTGTATCTCCCAAACAAGATAAGGAAGATTTAGGATTAAGTGAACTTATTTCTTTAGATCATGTAGTAGATGTATATACTTTTCGATATGGTTCAATGAGTGTTGATAGTAGTTTTAAAAATGAAAATATAGAAGGCACGATAGAATTATTATATGGCTCACCAGATATTCAACCAAATGTAATTATGGGAAGAGGTTTTGAAAGTGATGATACTAATGTAGCTATTTGTCCTAACTTTTTTTATCCAGATTCTAGTGCTTATGAATTACAACTTGATAGTAAGTATGCAATTGATGGTAATACTTTGTTAAATAGCGAATTTGAAGCATATTATACTGAATCTGTATTTGATATTGACACAAATACTTTTAAAGAAGGTAAGAAATTTACTAAAAAATTTAAAGTGATTGGAATTTATGATAATACTTCAACAATGAACTTTAATAATCAATGCTATATTATGTCAAATGATATTAAGCAAATGGTTTTTGAAGCTGGTTTAAATAATGTAGGTGGGCATTCATATCCATATTTTGATTTAGTTGTAGATAATGCAGATAATATTGAAGAAGTAACGTTAAAAATAAAAGATTTAGGGTTTAATAGAGCCTCTGTTAAAAACTATTTTGATTCTGATATGAAAAAAACTATTGAAATTTCTAGTATAATTGTTGTAATTATTCTTGTCTTTTTAACTATTATTATTTCAAATTCGTATATAAAAAAATTCGTAATTAATGATAGTTGGAAAATTGGTATGTTAAAAACTTTAGGTTATAATCAAAAGAAAGTTATGAAAAAATACTTTGGAGAGGTTTCTTTGCTTAATATATTTATTTATCTTTTCTCTTTTTTGATTTTTGGAATAATCTTCTTACTGCTTAAATTTACTATTTTGTCCTTTGTCCAATATATTGGTGTAGATATACAAGTTAATTTATTACCAGTAATAGCGACTTTTATTATTATAGTAATAATTCCGCTGATAACTATGTTTTATAATATTTATAAATATAGTAAGCAAAATATAATTGATTTATTAAGGAAAAGTGATCAAAAATGATATGGATAAAAGGCTTTTTTAGAAAAGCAACAACAAAAGTTTACTTCTTTGTTTTATGTTTTTTATTTATTGGAATTTATTTATTAAACGCTTTTACGAATTATTATACGAATCTTTTAAATAATGTTTTTCGAGAAAGTACCGTATTATATGTTGTTGGACAAAATGATTATTATAATACAATATCAAAATATAAAAGCATTGAAAGTATTGAAGAAGCCCTCATTTTTACGCCTAATTATGAATGTAAGACTTTGGCTAGGGAAGGACAAGTTATACAAGACGGAGCCACAAGCTCTATTATTTCGAACATTCCATCAGAAGATTTATTAAGATTAACTTGGGAAGAATTAGTTGCAATTCGAAAGGGAAATCAGATTTTTGTATTACCGAGTGATGAGTTGAAGGGAAATGAAATTCGTTTATCTTTTAATACACAGAGATATTATGATGTACCTTTGTCAACTCTCTATGACAAACCACTGAATATTATATATAATTCTACAGAGTATAATTTTGTTATAAAAGAAATTGTACATTCGCGATTTCCAGAAATCCATATTTCTAGAGAAAAATTTAATGAAATTAAGGAATACCGTAGTGTTTATGCTTATAAAATTCTTATGAATAGTTATTATGATGCTCAAAGTATTTTGAAAAAGTTAAATGAAAAAGAAGAAAACTCGGATTTTTCTGTTTCTTTAAATAGAGTAGAAACTCGAAATGGTAAGTATGATATGAATGGTTTAATTGAAATGACGGGTATTTTGCGAATGGTAAGTTTAGTGGCTACAATTGTGTTGATTTTAGTCTTTTGCGTAATAATTAAAAATATAATTAGTGAAGAAAAGGAACGTATGAGACTACAATATTCATTAGGTTATAATAAAAATCAAAGTAAAATAATTGCGTTTATAGAGTTATTCATATTACTGATTTTGGTGATACTTATGGCTTTACTTGTATCTGCCTTATTAATTATGTGGATCAAAGATTCTCAAAATATATCATTAGAGTTATTTGATTTTAGCTTTTTGGCTCAAATAGTAGTGATATCTATAATTATTATTAGTACTTTTTTATTAAGCTTGAAAAGATATTTGTGATATTTTTTGATGCAATTATATTGAAAATTAATAGAGGGAAAAATGAAAGAAAAGAAAAAAGTGTATTTGAGAGATAAAAGGAAGGTTATATCTCTTATTAACGTATATAAGT
>CALVMI010000020.1 GCA_944345045.1 uncultured Bacilli bacterium
GTAACGTTGAAGAATGGGTATCTGTAGTTAAAGAAGGAAAAATCATGTTTGAGGTTTCTGGAGTAGATGAAGCTACAGCTCGTGAAGCTTTACGTTTAGCTTCTCACAAATTACCTGTTAAATGTAAGTTTGTTAAAAAGGAAGGTGAAGTATAATGAACTCTCAAGAAATTCGTAAAATGTCTAATGAAGAAATAATTGAAAAAATTAAATCTTCTAAAAGTGAATTATTAGATTTACGTATGCAAAATGCAAGAGGTGCATTAGAAAAACCTGTTAAAATCAACACATTGAAAAAAGATATTGCAAGAATGATGACAATTTTAAAAGAAAGAGAAAATGAAACTTTAGTAGGAGGTAACAAATAATGGCAGAAAAAAGAAAACAAGAACTTGTTGGTAAAGTTGTAAGTGCAAAAAATGATAAAACAATTACCGTATTAGTTGAAACTCATAAGATGCATCCATTATATGGTAAAAGAGTAAAATACTCTAAAAAATATGCAGCTCATGATGAAAAAAATGTTGCTAAAGTAGGAGATACAGTTAGAATTAGAGCTACAAGACCATTATCTAAATCAAAAAGATATGAACTTGTTGAAGTTTTAATTGAAGCTGTTATTTTATAGGAGGTAACTATATGATAATGCAAGAATCAAGACTTAAAGTTGCTGATAATACTGGTGCTCGTGAAGTATTAGTTATTCGTCCTTTAGGTGGAAGTAAAAGAAAAACTGCTAATATTGGTGATGTTGTTGTTTGTACTGTAAAAAAAGCCATTCCAAATGGAACTCTTAAAAAAGGAAAAGTTGTTAAAGCTGTTATCGTAAGAAGTGTTGAAGGTGTTCGCCGTGCTGATGGAAGTTATATTAAATTTGATGATAATGCTTGTGTTATCATTAAAGATGATAAAACTCCTGTTGGTACTCGTGTATTAGGTCCAGTAGCAAGAGAACTTCGTGAAAAAGATTATATGAAGATTGTCTCTTTAGCTAGTGAAGTTATTTAGGAGGTACTTATGAAGATTAAAGTAAATGATCAAGTAGAAATCATTGCCGGTAAAGATAAAGGTAAAACTGGCCGTGTAATGAAAACTTTAAGAAAAAAAGACCGTGTTGTTGTTGAAGGAATCAACATGATTAAAAAACATCAAAAACCTAATAATGCGAATGAAAATGGTGGAATCTTTGATATGGAAGCACCTATTCATGTTTCTAATGTAAAAAAGATTGAAGAACCAAAAAAAGACACTAAGAAAGCTAAGAAAGATTAAGGTGGGAATTTATGAGTACATTTAAAGATTTATATAAAAAGGAAATTGTTCCTGCATTAATGAAAGAATTTCATTACGATTCAGTTATGCAAGTTCCAAAATTAGAAAAAATTGTCGTTAATGTTGGTGTTGGTGAAGGACACAATGATGAAAAATATATCGAAGCTGCAATGAAAGATTTAGAAATCATTACTGGTCAAAAACCTGTTGTTACTAAAGCACATAAATCTATTGCAGGATTTAAGATTCGTGAAGGACAACCTATTGGTGTTAAAGTTACACTAAGAGGTGAAAAAATGTATATTTTCTTAGAAAAACTTGTAAAACTTGCTTTACCTCGTGTTCGTGATTTTAGAGGAGTATCTAAAACAAGTTTTGATGGTCATGGAAATTATACTTTGGGAATTAAAGAACAACTTATTTTCCCAGAAATTGAATATGATAATGTTTTGAAAATTCGTGGTATGGATGTTGTATTTGTTACAACCGCTAAAACGAATGAAGAAGCAAAGGCATTACTTGCACAATTTAAAATGCCTTTTAAAGGTTAGGAGGACACTATGGCAAAAACTAGTTTAAAAGTAAAACAAGCGCGTGAACCTAAATTTAGTACACGTAAATACACTCGTTGCGAACGTTGTGGAAGACCTCATGGTGTTCTACGCAAATATCATTTATGCCGTATTTGCTTTAGAGAATTAGCAAATGAAGGAAAAATTCCTGGCGTAAAGAAAGCAAGTTGGTAGGAAGGAGGAATTTTAGATGGTACAAGATGTAATTGCTGATATGCTTACGAGAATCCGTAATGCAAATCAATTAAAATATGAAACAGTAACTGTTATTGGTACAAAGATGACTTTAGGTATTGCTGAAATTTTAAAAAGAGAAGGTTATATTAGTGACTTTGTATATGAAAAACATACTAATGGCGATAAACTTACTCTTACTTTAAAATACGGTGATCGTAAAGAAAGAGTTATTACTGGTTTAAAAAGAATTAGTAAATCTGGTTTACGTGTATATGCTAAAGCTCAAGAAATTCCTCATGTTCTTAACGGACTTGGAATTGCAATCATTTCCACTTCAAAAGGATTAATGACTGATAAAGAAGCTAGAGAGGCTAAGTTAGGAGGCGAAGTTCTTGCCTATATTTGGTAAGCGTGATTATGAGTAGAATCGGAAAAAGAAAATTACAAATCCCAACTGGTGCTGAAGCTACTATTCAAGATGGTGTTTTAACTGTTAAAAGTAGTAAAGGTTCTTTAACATTAAATGTTGATCCTCTTATTGAAGTAGTGATTTTAGATGGCACGATTGAAACAAATAAAAAAGAAGATAGTGTACGTGCAAATGTTGTGCAAGGTACAATGAATTCACTTATTAACAATATGTTAATTGGTGTAAGTGAAGGTTATAAGAAAGGTCTTGAAATTATTGGTGTAGGTTATCGTTTCAATGTTCAAGGCAATAAGTTAACCATTAATGCTGGTTTCTCTCATCCTGTTGTCGTAACTGCTCCAGAAGGAATTAATATTGTTTCTGTAAGTAATACAGAAATTAGCATTGAAGGTATTGATAAACAAAGAGTATCTGAATTTGCGGCTAAGATTCGTGAAATAAGAAGCCCAGAACCTTATAAAGGTAAAGGAATTCGTTATAAAGGCGAACATGTACGTCGTAAAGAAGGAAAGAAAGCGGCTAAGTAGGTGATAATATGATAAAGAAAGAATCAAGAAATATTATGCGTGAAAGACGTCATAAAAGAGTACGTAAAAATCTAAGTGGTACAGCAAGTTTACCAAGACTTAATGTATTCCGTTCTAATAAAGAAATTTATGCACAAGTTATTGATGATACAACTGGAACTACTTTAGTTAGCTCTTCTTCTAAGGTTTTAAAAATTAATGGTGGTAATATCGAAGGCGCTAAGGCTGTAGGTAAAGATGTTGCTACAAAATGTAAAAATGCAAAAATTACAAAAGTCGTATTTGATAGAGGTGGATATCTTTATCATGGACGTGTTGCAGCTTTAGCAGATGCAGCTCGTGAAAACGGCTTGGAGATATAGGAGGAAACGTTTATGGCTAGAACACAAAATAATGACCCAAGAAAAAAACTTTTAGAAGAAAAAGTAATTAATCTTAGTCGAGTTACTAAAGTTACTAAAGGTGGTAGACATTTTCGTTTCTCTGCAACTGTAGTTGTTGGAAATCGCAAAGGATTAGTTGGTATTGGAACAGGTAAAGCTAATGAAGTTAATGATGCAATTTCAAAAGCAAGCAAGGCTGCTAATAAGAACGTTGTTCGTGTAGCTTTACAAGATAACCGTACGATCCCTCATGAAGCAACTGGAAAAGTTGGACGTGCTGTTGTTTTAATTAAACCTGCTATTGCTGGTAAAGGAGTTATTGCCGGTGGTGCAGCTCGTGCAGTTTTAGAACTTGCCGGAGTTAAAGATATTATTTCTAAGAGTTTAGGAAGTAATTCTCAAGTTAATGTTGCTAAAGCTACTTTAGAAGCATTAAAATCAGTTCGTACTCCAGCTAAGATTGCAGCTTTACGTGGTAAGAAAGTTGAGGAGTTGTAATATGAGATTAGAAAGTTTACCTAAAACAAAAGAATTAAAAAACACAAAACGTGTTGGACGTGGTCCAGGATCTGGAATGGGAAAAACTTCAACTCATGGAGAAAATGGTCAAAAATCTAGAAGTGGTGCAAGTATTTCTGCATGGTTTCAAGGTGGACAATCTCCTTTATATAGAAGACTTCCTAAAAGAGGATTTAAAAATACACGTTTTGCTACTAAATACGCAGTAATTAATTTAAGTGATTTAGATAAATTCTTTAATGATGGAGATGTTGTTACTCCTGAAGTATTGAAAGAAAAAGGAATTATCAAAAAACAATTAGATGGCGTGAAAGTTTTAGCAAATGGTAATTTAACGAAAAAATTAACTGTAAAAGCTCAACGTTTTTCAAGTGTTGCTGTTACTAAAATTGAAAATGCAGGTGGAAATACTGAGGTGATCTAATATGGCTAAAGGGTCTCTCAAGTTATTTTCGCACGATGCCAAAGATTTACGAAAAAGAATTCTTTTTACACTATTTGTTCTTGGCATTTATGCTTTAGGAACAGGTATTACTATTGTTTGGGCCGCTCCTTGGTTAGGAACTTTATATAGTGAATTAGATTTCCTTGGTGTTTTTAACTTAATGAGTGGTGGGGGTTTTGAAAGATTTGCAATCTTTGGACTTGGAGTCACCCCTTACATTAACGCATCAATTGTTACCCAACTTTTAACGATGGATATTATTCCTTATTTTAAAGAGTTGAAAGAACAAGGATACGTTGGAAGGCAAAAAATTAATCGTATTACTAGATATTTAGGAATCTTTTTAGCCTTTGTTCAATCTTATGTTCTTACAGTATTTTTACTTGGCGTTAGTGATGTAGGCATGATTTTAAAAATCACTTTAGTCATGACTGCTGGTACTTCTTTCCTTTTATGGTTAGGAGATCAGATTACAAGTAAAGGAATTGGTAATGGTCAATCTTTACTAATTATGGCTAGTATCATTTTAAGTTTACCAGCTGTGTTTACTGGAGCATATGATGCTTTTATAGGTGCTGGTACTTATGCTAATTGGGTTGGTATTCTTTTCTTTGCGGCTTATCTAATTATGTATTTACTTGTTATTGTAGGTATTGTGTGGATAACTTTAGCGGAAAGAAAAATTCCTATTCAATATGCAAATAAAACGGTAAGTGCTTATAGAGAAAAGCAATCTTACTTACCTTTACGAATTAACTATGCCGGAGTTATGCCAGTAATATTTGCATCTATGTTACTTACTATTCCATCAATTGTTGTTACGATTATTGGCAATCAAGATGCAATTAATTTTGTGAATAACTATATTATGTATACATCTGTTCCTGGATTTATTTTATATATTGCTTTAATTGTATTCTTTAGTTATTTTTATACTTTTATGGCAATGAATCCTGAAGAGATGAGTAAAGATTTAAATAAAAGTGGTGCTTATATTCCAGGTGTAAGACCAGGTGCTGAGACAACTAAATACATCAGCGATGTTGTTGGTCGTCTTACTCTAGTTGGTTCCTTGTTTATTGCTATTTTAGCTGGTATGCCAATTTTGATTTCTAATTTAACTGGTTTGCCAGAGTCTGTAGCAATCGGCGGTACTGGAATATTAATTGTTGTTGGTGTTGCAATAGAAACTTATAAACAAATTCAAAGTGGCTTGATATCTCGTAAGTATTCTAATCGGAGAAGAAATTCATGAAGAGCGTGATATTTCTTGCTCCCCCTGCCGCTGGCAAAGGAACTTTTAGTGACTTTCTAGAAAAAAAGTTCGGTTATCAACATATTTCTACTGGTGATCTATTAAGAGAAAAAGCTTTGAAGGATGAAAGTGTAGAAAAACGATTAAAAAGTGGAGCTCTTTTTTCAGATGATGAAGTACTAGAACTTTTTAAGCAAAAAGTAAATTCTTATCCAAAAGAAACTTTATTTGTGTTTGATGGTATTCCAAGAACATTATATCAAGCAGAAAAAATGGATGAGATTTTAGATTTAGATTATATCGTTATTTATTTAGATGTTTCAAAAGATATTTTACTTGAAAGAGTACTTGGAAGAGTAATTTGTCCGAAATGTCATCGTAGTTATCATGAAACTTTTGATGAATTTAAACCAAAAGTGGAAGGTATCTGTGATGATTGTGGAATAACTTTAAAGAAAAGAGTAGATGATACTCGTGAAGCTTTTTTAAAACGGTATAACGAGTACCTTTTAAAAACTAAACCGGTTTTAGATTACTATCGAAAGAAAAATCAACTTGTAGAATTTTCTAATACGGGTGTTCATCAAGAAAAAATTACTCATTTGATGGAGGTTATAAAGTGACAATAAAAAGTGCTAGAGAAATTAAACTTATGAAGGAAGCTGGACATATTAATTTTCTTGCTCATAAAGAAATGGAAAAATATATGAAACCTGGTATAACAACTAAAGAAATTGATGCACATATTTATGACTTTGTAACTAAAATGGGTGGTTATCCTTCCTGTCTTGGTTATGAGGGATTTCCTGGTAGTGCTTGTATTAGTATAAATGAAGAAGTGGTTCATGGGATACCTTCTAATAGAAAACTAAAAAATGGAGATATTGTTAAACTTGATTTTACAGTTCGTAAGGCTGGTTATGAAAGTGACATGACAAGAACCTATTTAATTGGAGATGTTCCAGAAAGAGTAAAGAAAATGGTTGTAGATACGGAAAATGCTTTATATGAAGGCTTGAAAGTTATTAAACCTGGTGCTAGAATAGGAGATATTGGTCATGCAATTAGTCAATATGCTCATGCTCATGGGTTATCTGTTGTAGAAGAACTTGTGGGTCATGGAATTGGCACAAATATGCATGAAGATCCTGATGTTCCTAATTTTGGCGAGGCTAATACTGGACTCGTTTTAAAAGAAGGAATGACATTAGCGATTGAGCCAATGCTTAATTTAGGTAGTAAAGAAGTTGTGATGCTTGATGATGATTGGACTGTTGTTACTTTAGACGGTAGTCCATCGGCACATTTTGAACATACCGTTTGTGTAACAAAAGACGGTTATGAAATTTTAACGGGAGAATAGAAAATATGGCTAAGAAAAATGATCGAAAAAGTAATTTACAAAGCAAAGATGTTGTAAAGCAAAGACCTGTTAGCAGTGGTAGGTCAGATAAAATTGAAGTGGAAGGTAAAGTAGTAGATGTTTTAAAAGGCGGAGACTACATTGTAGAACTTCCAAATGGTTATACTGTAGAGGCCTACGTTTCTGGTAAAATGCGAGTAAATATGATTCGTATCTTACCGGGTGATACAGTTACCATTGAGCTTTCTCCTTATGATTTAACACGTGGGCGAATTGTATGGAATAAAAGGTAATGGAGGTAAAAAATTATGAAAGTTAGACCATCTGTCAAAAAAATTTGTAAAAAATGCAAACTTATTAAAAGAAATGGAAAAGTTATGGTTATTTGTGAAAATCCAAAACACAAACAAACTCAAGGGAAATAGGAGAGTGAATTAAGAAATGGCTAGAATTAAAAATATTGAATTACCAAATGAGAAACATATTTGTATTGGACTAACAGCAATTTATGGTATTGGTAGACCTTTAGCTAAAACTATTTGTGAAAATGCTGGTGTAGATCCAACAAAAAAAGTAAAAGATTTAACAGATGAAGATATTCAAAAACTTCGTAAAGAAGTAGATGAACACACTGTTGAAGGTGATCTTAGACGTGACGTACAAATGAGTATTAAAGAAAAAATGGAAATTAATTCTTATCAAGGTATTCGTCATAAAAAAGGCCTTCCTGTACGTGGTCAAAGAACAAGTAGAAATGCTAAAACTCGTAAGGGTAAAGGTAAAGTTGTAGCAAATAAGAAAAAAGCAGGTAAATAGGAGGTAAGTATTTATGGCATATAATAGAAGAAAAAGAAAAGTTAAAAAGAATGTTCCTGAAGCTGTTGCTCATATTCATTCCACTTATAATAATACGATAGTAACAATTACCGATAAAGATGGAAATGTACTTAGTTGGGCAAGCGCTGGAACTATTGGCTACAAAGGATCTAAAAAGAAAACTCCTTTTGCGGCTGGTACAAGTGCTGAAGCTGCTGGACGCGCTGCATTAGACTGTGGTGTTAAGAAGGTTGAAGTACACGTTAAAGGTTTAGGTTCTGGAAGAGAAAATGCAATTCGTCAATTACAAGCTGTTGGACTTGAAGTTACAAGTATCGTTGATGAAACACCTATTCCACATAACGGATGCCGTCCACCAAAAAGACCAAGAAATTAATAGGGAAGGGGAATAAATATGATTAAATTTGAAAAGCCAGATTATAAAATCACAGAATATCAAGAAACAAATCACTATGGAAAATTTGAATTAGAACCACTTGAAAGAGGATTTGGAACAACTATTGGAACAGCACTTCGTCGAGTTATGTTATCTAGCATGCCAGGATGTGCAATTACGACTGTAAAAATTGATGGTGTATTACATGAATTCCAAAAAATCGATGGTGTATATGAAGATGTTACAGCTATTGTTCTAAATTTAAAAAGTGTTGTTTTAAAAAATCATACTGAAGAAGCTAAAACAATGCGTTTAGTAGCTGATACACCAGGTCCTGTTACTGCTGGAATGATTGAACATGATGTAGATATTGAAATTGTAAATCCAGACTTTGTTATTTGTAATTTAGTTGAAGGTGGTAAAATTAGCATGGAACTTACTTGCAATAATGGTAAGGGATATGTTGATTCAAAAGAAAATCAAAAATTATTTGCTGAAGATAAGCCAGGAGTTATCGCGATTGACTCTTTATATAGTCCTGTTTTAAAAGTGGCTGTAGAAGTTGAAGGTGCTCGTGTTGGCCATAATGAAAATTTTGATAAATTAATTATGGAAGTCGAAACTAATGGTAGCATTACACCTGAAGAATGTATGGCTTTAGCAGCTAAAATTTTGATTGAACATTTTAATATCGTAGCTGATTTAAATGCAATTAGTGATGTAGCTGGTTTAATGAGTGAAAAGAAAGTTGATACAATTACTAAAACTTTAGAAACCCCTATTGAAGAAATCGAATTCTCTGTTCGTGCTTACAATTGTTTAAAAAGAGCAGGTATTCATACTGTACAAGATTTAATCAATAAAAAAGAAGCTGAAGTTACGAAGATTCGTAATTTAGGTAAAAAATCATTAAAAGAAGTATTAGATAAAGTAGAAGAAATGGGACTTAAGTTCCGCGATTAAGGAGGTATTTTAAGATGGCTTATAGAAAGTTAAGTAGAGATTCAAAAAAGCGTAGAAGTATTCTTGCTGGTCTTACAAAAACTGTTATTTTAAATGGCAGTGTTGTAACTACTGAAGCTCGTGCTAAAGAAGTTCGTAAATTTGTTGATAAGTTAATTACCTACGGTAAAAGAGGAACTTTGGTTTCTCGTAGAAAAGCTTTAGCTTTTGTTCATAATGATAATGAAGTAGTAAGTAAAGTATTTAATGAACTTGCTCCTAAGTATCAAGATCGTAACGGTGGTTATACAAGAATTATTAAAATTACTGAACG
>CALVMI010000021.1 GCA_944345045.1 uncultured Bacilli bacterium
GAACTGCTTATGATGGGATTTACTCTTGTAAGAAAAATCATTGTACGATAACTTCTTTTCTTCAAGTTTCGGAAGTTGTTGAATTAAAAACTTCTCAAAAGTTGATACTTAATAAACAAGAACAAAATTTACAGATTGAAAAAATTTATGATCCAGAGCTTGTAAACAATGTAGCGATTCAGCAAGTAGTTTTTAAAGTGCCTAAACAGGAATTTTATGAAAATCAAACGGTATCTTTTGTTATTCAGAAAACTAAGAAAAACATTTGGGAAATCCTATGGGAAAGTTTGAAAGGAGGTGATGTCTTATAGTTATGAATCGTAATGAGCTACTCCAAGTACAGGGAGGTGGATGGTTATTAATTGCTGGAGTAGTGGCTGGCGCGATAACATTTGTCATCGGTGTGATTGATGGTTTTATTAGACCTTTATCGTGTCATGAGTAAAAATTGGAAAAAAATGAAAGAGAGGAGGGTAAAATGATTTTAGAAAAAAAGGAATTGTGTCAAATTGAAGGTGGCGCGATTACAGCTGCTTTAGTAAATGCAATTCTTCGAGGATTTCAATTTCTTTTTGATTTAGGCAAATCGGTTGGTTCTTCGATTGCTCGAATGACAAAAGGAAATTATTGTTGAAAAAAAGTAGCTGTTGCTACTTTTTAATGTTCAGTTAAATATAAATCATAATATTCATCATAGGTAATACCTAATTCATGGACTTTAGTTGCGTGTTCAATTCCAATATATCTTAGATGCCATGGTTCTTCTTTATATCCAGTTATGGTTGAATTATCTTTTGGATAACGTACGATGAATCCATATTTATATGAGTTATTAAGCATCCATTCATAATCTGCATCTGTTAAATTGCTCCAATGGGTACTACTTCTTACATCTAAAGCAAGACCTGTTTGGTGTTCAGAATGTCCTGGTCTTGCAGAATATGTGTCTACGACTTCTACAGGGTCATCTTGAAGATAGCCATTGTATAAACGATTTTGATAATCATAAGAACGATAGGTACTATAAGGAATAATATAAACATTATCTAATTTTGCGGCAGCAAGAAGATTTTCAAAATCATTTACTGCATCATCTTTGATTTGTAAAGAAGGAAAACTTGGAATTGCCACTAAATCATCGGGAACATAGTCACTAGATAGAGCATGGCTTTTATTAACTAATACTGTTACTGCGCTTGGATCTTCTATTGTTTCGATAGTTTGATAAAAAGGTTCATCTAAATTTAAATTCACTCGGGTTACAGCGTCTTTCATTTCGATACTTTCTAAAGCTTGGTAAGCTTTGTAACGGTCAATTTTTGAAAAATCAAAATTGGAAATTTGATAAAATTGGGATAAGTCAACATACTCATTAGCTAAAATACTTTGAATATTTTTTTCACTCATGTATTCATAAATATTATTAATCTCGTCTGCTGTATATCCTTTTTCTAAAAGAGAGTTGGCTTCTTGGACAAAGCTTTCTTTATTAACTAGAATGATGCCTTTTTCTTCAAGAATTTGACTTTCTGTTTTTGGAGTTTCTACTTCTTTTTCTGGAAAAAAGAAATCTTTTGTAAAGTGAAGAGTTGTTCCAACTACGGCTAAAATGCAGAAAATTGAAAGTAATATTATTAATATCTTTTTATCACGTTTCATAAAAATCACCTATTAATAGTATAGCATTTTTTTGGTATATTTATATATACTTGACATACTTTTTTACTAGAGGTGTACAATGAAAAAAGTAATGAGTTTTTTAATTTTGCTAAGTTTATTTATTTTTATTCCTTCAGTAGCTGCTGAAGAAGTAAGTAGTGACTTAGCTCCAAATAGCAAGAGCGCTATTTTATTAGATGCAAGTACAAAGACGATTTTGTTTAAGAAAAACGAACAAGAAAAATTGGCTCCTGCTTCTATGACAAAAGTTATGAGTATGCTTTTAATTATGGAAGCAATTGATAATGGCAATTTAAGTTTAGATGATGATGTGACAATAAGTGAAAATGCAGCGAGTATGGGTGGAAGTCAAGTATATTTACAAGCTGGTGAAACCTATAAAGTAAAAGAACTTTTAAAAGGAATTGCTGTTGCAAGTGGAAATGATGCAGTAGTTGCAATGGCTGAAAAAATTTCTGGCACAGTAAGTGATTTTGTAGCGAGAATGAATGAACGAGCTAAAGAACTTGGTGCAGTAAATACGCATTTTGTAAATCCTCATGGCTTAGATGCTGAGGATCATTATACAACAGCTTATGATATGGCTTTAATGGCCTTTGAGTTATTAAAACATCCGACAATATTAGAATATACAAGTATTTATGAAGATTATTTACAAAAAAATGATGGTTCAAGTATATGGCTTGTCAATACCAATAAACTTGTTCGTTTTTATGACGGTGTTGATGGATTGAAGACTGGTTTTACTGCAACGGCAGGGTATTGTTTGACTGCAACCGCGAAGAAAAATAATTTGCGTTTAATTTCGGTTGTTATGGGTGCTGAGACAAGTGACAAAAGAAGCAGCGATACTACAAGTCTTTTAAATTATGGTTTTAATACTTATAAAACACATGTTGTTTTGACTACGAAAGATTCGTTAGGAATGAAGAGAGTTGAAAATGGAGTGGTTGAACAAGCAGATATTGTGCTTACCCAAGATTATGTAAAATTGTTAAAGCAAACGGATGCTAAACCTAATTATTCTTTTAATGTTTCTGTAGATTCTTTGGTTGCTCCGTTAAAAAAGGGAGATATCGTTGGAAAGGTTTCTGTTGTTGATGAAACCGGAAGTGTAATTGATATATTAGATGTAACTCTTAAAGAAGATATTCCAAAAGTGAATTGGTGGCAAGCATTTTTAAAGAATTTAAAGCATTTAACAGCTGGTCAAATTTTAATAAAATAAATGTCAAATAAACAAGAAAAGATTGTCTTTCCTTGTTTTTCTTTTATAATAAAA
>CALVMI010000022.1 GCA_944345045.1 uncultured Bacilli bacterium
AAGCCCTTTTAAAAGTCCCATAGCTTATCAAATCAATGGCTGTGTTTTTGCTATACGAGAATGTGATGCTTCTTTAATTGAGGTTCAAAAATGAAAAAGAAAAAAGCTTGTTTAATAGGAAATCCAAATGTTGGAAAATCTTCTATTTTTAATATGCTTACTGGTTCTTTGCAACATACAGGGAATTGGACAGGAAAAACCGTAGCTAATGAAACAGAAACTTTTAATTTTCAAGATACAAACTGGACATTAGTTGATTTACCAGGAACCTATTCATTAATGGGAGAAAGTGAAGAAGAGAAAATTGCCAGCAATTATGTTATTCAAGAAAATTATGATTTAGCTATAATTGTATGTGATGCAACAAATCTAGAACGTAGCATGGAAATCATTTTAGAAGTTTTAGATGTTAAACAAGAAGTAATCGTGTGTATAAATTTAATTGATGAAGCAAAGAAAAGAAATATTTATATTGATGCAGAAAGATTATCTAAAGAATTATCAGTTCCCGTTATTTTAACTAGTGCTAAAGAAAAAAAAGGTTTCGAAGAACTATTAAATACAATGAACCATTATGAAAAAAAAGAAAACTTTACTATAGAACATTTTCCAAGAATTGAACGTTTTTGTTCTTATTTTCTACCTAAAATTTCAGCAAAAGAGAAGGGTAAAGCTTTAAAACTTTTAACAGATTCTGTATATGAAAAAAAATTGAATGAAAAAGATCAAAAGATTTTAACTTTCTACAAAAAAATAATTAATAAAGAAACAATTCGGGAAAGTTATCATGAAAATGCCCAAATATTAATTGAAAAAGTAATCGAAAGAAAAGAAGAAAAAGAAAAAAAAGAAGATAAAATTTGGAACTTTTTATTAAGTAATCCATGGACAAGTTTTCCGATGATGCTTCTTTTACTTTTTGGAATATTATGGTTAACTATTTATTTTTCCAACATTCCTTCAGATTTTCTTTTCTCTGTTTTTCAAAATCTTGAAAAGCCAATTTATACATTCTTTTCTTTTTTACCTGATTATATTTTAAATCCATTCATTTACGGTGGCTATAGAACCTTATATTGGGTTGTTTCAGTCATGCTTCCGCCCATGTTAATCTTTTTTCCGTTATTTTCTTTACTTGAAGATTATGGACTCCTTCCAAGGATTGCCTTTAATTTAGATAAGCCATTCGAAAAATGTGGTTCATGTGGTAAACAGAGTCTAACAATGTGCATGGGGCTTGGGTGCAACGCTGTAGGGGTTACAGGAACCAGAATTATGGAATCGAAAAAAATGCGTTTGCTATCAATTCTTACCAATGTATTCATGCCATGTAATGGAAGATTTCCGGCCATGATTTGTATAATCGGAATGTTTTTTGTTCAAGATAGCTCTCTTATCGGAAGCATATATTCAGCTTTGATTTTATCTTTGATAATTTTAATAGGAATATTTTTAACATTTATTATGACCAAAACTTTAAATTATTTTATTTTAAAAAAGGAAAAACCTATTTTTATTTTAGAATTACCATCTTTTAGAAAACCTAAAATTTTGCGAACTATTTACTTTTCTCTTAAAGAAAAAGCTTTTCATGTTCTAAAAAGAGCCATGATTGTATCTTTTCCCGCTGGTATAATTATTTATGTTTTGGCAAATGTAACAATTTCTAACGTTTCTATCTTACAATACTTAAGAGATTTTTTAGAAGGATTTGGTACATTGATTGGTCTTGATGGTGCAATTTTACTAGCGTTTTTATTGGGAATTCCCGCGAATGAAATTGTTATACCTATGTTGCTTTTATTATATACTAACGGGTCTATGCTTGTTGTATATGAATCTTTAGAAAGTTTAAAACTTCTTTTAATAAACAATAATTGGACAATTTTAACCGCGATAAACTTTTTAATTTTTTCTCTTTGCCATTTTCCCTGCGCGACAACATTATTAACTATAAAAAAAGAAACCAACAGTTGGTTTTATACATTCATAGCTTTTCTTCTGCCGACTTGTCTAGGAATACTTCTTTGCTTTTTGACTATCTGTATTTTTTAAAGAAAAAAGACCATAGTATTAATGGTGAAATTTATGAAAACCTATAGCATTTGGAATGAAGAAAAAAAAGTTAATCTTCCGTCTTTGCAAAAAGATTGTACTGTTGATGTAGCCATTATTGGCGGTGGTTTAACAGGACTATCTATTGGCTATCAATTAAAAGATACCAATTTTAAAACCATAATTTTGGAACAAAATGAATGTGGAAGAGGAGTTACAAGTAAAAGTACAGCCAAAATAACGTATTTACAAGAACATATTTATCATAAAATAAAAAGATTTGGTGATGAGAAAAAAGCTCAAAAATATTTAGAATCACAAAGAGAAGCCGTAGTTTTATTAAAAGAAATTATTGAAAAAGAAAAAATTGCTTGTGACTTCGAGTCATCACCATCTTATCTTTTTGTAACTGATGAAAAAAACAAACCTAAACTGGATAAAGAATATCAATTTTATAAACAAAATGGTGTGAATATAACCAAAACAAAATTAAAGAATTATCCTGCTATAAAAGTAGATGATACATACGTTTTTCATCCGATAAAATATATAAATGGTTTAAAGAAAATTTTAAAAGATCAAATATATGAAAATTCGCGAGTTGAAAAAATTACTCAAAAAGAAAATGAATATGTTTTATGTGTAAACGGATATACTGTTAAAGCTAAAAATGTCGTTCTTGCAACGCATTATCCATATTTCATTTATCCATTCTTTTTTCCATTGAAAAATCATGTTGAAACGTCTTATGTCAAAGCAATCAAAGTGAGTAAACCTCTAAAAATTAATGGAATTAATTTAGATAAAGAAAATCTATCATTTCGTTTTTATAAAGACTATTGTCTTCTTCTTTTTCATTCTAGTATGTCTAGTGCACGTAAAAATCTAAGAGATAATTTTATAGAAAAAGGAGAATATAATTGGACAAACAAAGACGTTATTAGTAATGATTATCTTCCTTTTATTGGCAAAATAACTAAAGACGATTCCTTTTTAATTGCTTGTGGGTATAATACCTGGGGATTTACGAATGCCACCTTAGCTGGTCGAATAATAAAAGATATTCTATGTAAGAAAAAAAATAAATACAGCTTTTTATTTGATCCAAAAAGAAGAAGGAATTTAAATAAATTTATTCGCTTTTTTGTCGATGCCGGCAATACTTTAACTGCTATTTTAAAAAGCACAAAAAAGAATTCTAATAATCAAAATGTAGAATATAGAAAAATGAAGGGAAAAAGTGTTGCAGTCTATATAGATAAAAATAAAAAAGAGCACATCGTCTTAAATCGATGTCCTCATATGAAATGTGGGTTAGTTTTTAATGAAGTAGAGAAGACCTGGGATTGTCTTTGCCATGGCTCTAGATTTGATATTGATGGCAAATGTCTAGAAGGTCCAAGTAATCAAGATATTTCTTTTGATTTATAGAAGTTAAATTAGGAATTTTCTCTTGTTCGTGTTAAAACGGGTTGATCTTCTGATAGATAAATAGCATGATGAAATTCATAGCTGTTAATGAAGTCTTCTACCGTTTCAGTAGTATAAAAAATAAATGTTTTTTCATCTTTTAGAAAAAGTTCAGATTCTTTTGAATTTCCTTTTTCTAATTTTTTATCATAAAACAGATGTCCATCAGATGAACGATGATTAATATAATAAGAGCCAGTTTCACATTCTGTTACAAGTCTGGTAATAGAATCATTTGCACGATGAAGGGCTATTTCCTTAGCGTCTTTTGTTATGGATGGAATTTGATCAAATTTTTTCTCGAGAATTAGTTTTGTTAACATATCATATTGTTTTGGTGAAACATTAAATACAGCAAAATTTTCATTTTGCAAATAATCAAAAATAGAATAAATACTATGAGAAAGAATTTTAACATTATTTTTATCAACTTTGATGATATTATTAATTTGTTTTCTTTGTGAATTAGTTATATTAATGGTATAAAGAAAAATTTGTTGTTCTAATTCTTTGTATTTTGCTAATTTAGCATCAAAGTTTTCTTTTTGCTCTTGAATAATCTGTACCATATTTTCCGTAATAGGCAAGTAAGATATAGATTGCTCAAAAAGCTCTTCATTTCTTTTTTGGGCATAATCTAGTGCTTCTTCATATGTCGAAAACACATTGGAAGTTTTAATAGAATTCAAACACTCTCCATAAAAGTTAAAACATGGTTCAACTTGCCTCCAAATGTTAGAATGAGTCATTTGATAAGGAAAAGAAACTTCATATTCCTTAGTGCTACTACCATCTTCTTTATAGTTAGTCGCATCATTTAGTAAATAGCATTTAGAGGCGATGTAACAGGTAATTACATCTTGTCCGTCAAAAATGGGCATAGCAGCATATTTAATAGGATAATTAATTTTCATTGATAAACCTTCTTTCCACATTGTGTTTTTAAATATTATAAAAAAACCCTTATTTAAAGGGAATAAAAACATCATGGTGCCGATTAACAGAATTGAACTGTTCTCTGATGCTTACCATGCATCTGTACTGCCACTGTACTAAATCGGCTTTCGTTATAATCGTATCACATTTTTTTCTTTTTGCAAACTATCTTTTCTCTAAAAAAGCCAAAATATATCTCATATAGAAAGGGGTGTTCTATTTTGAAGAAAAACAAACAAAAAGCTTTAGAATTATTAAGGTAGAAAAATAAGGATGAAATGAAAATCAGTTTTTTACTTTTTATATTAATTATGCTATAATAAATGACAGTAGGATGGATTTTTGTAAAGGTGATATTGTTGATATTGATGGCTATGTAAGCATTACTATTAGTAATGCCAAACGATGAAGCAGAACACATAGTTTTTTAGTTAGTAGGATCTTTGAGTACAAAAAGAGATGTAAAGGAAGTTTCTTTAAACAGTCTGACTTAAATTGATTATTCTTTATTTAATTTTAAAGAGTATTTCAGGATTTGTTCTTACAAAGTTTAGAGATAAATTCAATAAAAAAGAAAGGAATGATAAGTATGTCTAAAATAGAAAGGGAAATCAAAGTACTTAATATTGAAGTTGATCAAACAATAAAAAAGTTACAAGAAATAGGAGCAGAAGATAAAGGCAAAAAGGAACAAAAGATTTATGTTTATGATGTTCCGACTTTGTATTATCGCTTTTTAGAAATAAGAGAATTAATTAATTCTTCTAATCAATTATTGATAGAAACAAATTTAAAAAAATTGGAAATTCTGTTACTGGAATATATTGATTTAGAAAACGATGAGGAATTAGAAAAAGAAAAAGAATTGTTTCAATTAAATGATTTAATGGATATATTAAGTTTAGAGCTTAATGATATCAGAAAATTGTTAAACAATACGGTATTAGAAAATAATTTCAAAAAATTTTTAATCAATCCAAATAAATGGATTAGACTTAGAAAAAGTAATCAAAAAGTAGAACTAACTACAAAACACATTCTAAATAAAAAAAATAATAAGTATCAAAATGTAATAGAGACTGAAATAGTAGTCTCTTCCTTTGAAGAGACAAATAATTTATTAGAAAGCATCGGCATTTACAAAAGAAATTATCAAGAGAAGATAAGATATAGTTATTCTTATAAAGAAGCTCAAATTGAAATAGATATTTGGCCTTTATTAGAAGCATATTTAGAAATTGAATGTGATAATGAAAATACAATTAATGAACTTTTAGAAAAATTGGATTTGAAAGACAATGAAATAGTTTCAGAAAATACAGAATCTTTATACAAAAGAAAAAATATCGATATTTTAAAAATATCTTCATTAAAGTTTTAGATAACAAATGAATCATCAATTAATATTTTGTCTTTTCTCTAAAAAAGCCAAAATATATAGCAAACAAGAAGATAAGATCATAATAAATGCAAAGCTTTTATTTATAATTCAATTCTAAGAATGTTTCATTTAAAGCATCCAATATTTCTGGCAATTAGGAATAATATATGAATTTTAAAATGCTCTTTCATAAAACTCCAGTTCTAAATCTATTATAAGGTATATTATTGTGATTTTACAAATAAAATTAGTAATGGAATATTTTTTAGTTGTACTTTTTGTCGAAAAAACTTATAATGGTTATATAGAAAAGGAGTGATTGAATGTACTGCGGTGAGTGTGGTGCCAAATTAAAAAAGGGTGCTACTTTTTGTGGAGAATGCGGAGCTAAAGTAAAAGAGCAAAAAGAAGAAAAACCAGAAGAGGAAAAAAAGAAGGTTGTGAAAAAACGTAAACCAATGGCTAAGAAAACAAAAATTTTACTTGGTGTATTGGTAGTTGTTGTAGTCGCGTTAGTTGTAGCTTTTAACGTGTTACAAAATCGTTTTGGACCAGAAGGAGTTGCTACAGAATATTTAGAAGCTTTAATTAGTAACAATGCCGATCGAATTTATGATTCATTAAATTTAGATGGCGATACAACGTTTACAACAAAAGAAGCTTTTCGAGAAGTGTTTTCTGAAAGTTCCAACAGCTATAGTGACATAGTAAATTATAAATTGCTAGATGTTACATATGGCGAAGGTGAGCTAAGTGCAACTGTTCGCTTTCAAATTGCTACTTCTGATGATGAAGATACTATTAGTATTAAGGTGGTTAAAAACAGTGGCAAAAATTTACTTGTTTTTGATTCTTGGCAAGTAGCTAATATTAGTAATTCGTTAGTTGTTAAAGATTATCAAATTTCTGTTCCTAAAAATGCAAGCGTATCAGTAAATGATATTTCATTAGAAGAAAAATATTTGAATAGTGAAAAATCAAATGATGAACTTGATGTATATGTTATTCCTCAAATATTTGCAAGTGACGTGACTATTAAAACAACGTTACCTTATGGAATTGACGTAACAGAAGAAGTAAGCGTATCTAGTTATAATACAAGTCATAAAACAGATGTATCTTTAGACAACTTATCAGACGATATGGTAAGCAAACTACAAACTCAAGTAAACAGTGATATTACAAAATTATATCAAAATATCATTGCCAAAAGTGATTGGAATGCTGTTAAAGAAAGTTACAGCTATAACAATGTGAATTTATCATCATTACAAGAAGCATACGTTGACTTATATGAAGATTTAGTACAAGATAGTAGTACTACATTAACAGCATTTAAAGTAACAAATGTAACAATTACAGATGTATCTTTAGATAACGGACGTTTAGAAGTTTCAGCTAAATATAATTATGATTATACTTTGAATTATACAAACTATAATGATGAAGTTCAAACAAAAAACGGTTCAAGTTCTTATAGTTCAACATTAACATATGATTATTTTGAAGATAACTTTAAATTATATGACATTTATGGAGCAGTAAGTTATTTTTCAAGATATTAATAAAAGAGAAAAAATAAAATAAAATTAAAGTGAGGAGAGTAAATTATGGCAAAATTTTGTACAAATTGTGGGAAGAAATTAGTAGATGGGAAACCATGTGATTGTGAAAAAAAAGAAAGTAAAAAGGTAGAAGAAGTAGAAGTCGTTTCTACTGGTGCTGGAGAAATGGTTAATGATTACATAGAAGCTTTAAAAGGAATCTTTACCAAACCAGTCGATACTATGAAAAAATATGCAAAAAGTTCTAAATTTGTTTTAGCAATGATTATGTTAGGAATTAATGCAATTGTCTTTGGATTATACATATATTTATTTGCAGGTGAAAGTGTAAGTATACTTGCACGTCTAATGGGTTATAGTTCATTAATGAGTTTAAGTGGCGCAAGCGTAAGCGTGCCTGCTAGTGTCTTCTTCTGGGCATTCTTATTTATGGCAGTTTTCTTCTTTGCATTAGGAGGATTACTATACTTATTCTGCGGCCCAATTATGAAAGATGATACAAATTTTAAAGAAATAATGAGCTTAATTGGTGTAAACGCAGTATTTACAACAATTACCATTTTAGTAGCATTAATTTTTGTATATATCAAAACATGGATTTCACTAGTTATCTTAATGTTAGGCGGTTTTATCTTTATTTTAAATACATATCATGGTTTCACAAACTTAGTTAAGATAGATAAGAACAGAATAGCTTATGTATTTACAGCATCTTATGCAATTACTTTATTTGTAGTATGCTATATTCTTCCAAAGATTTTCATGTAATTGATAAAAGCTTCCATATTTTGTGGAAGTTTTTTTGTGTTTTAAATAATTTGTGATAAACTGTAAGTAGGTGGTATTTATGGCAACATTTTCCTACGCGATCAAAACAGCAATTATTTTATTTCCGCTTGTTGCATTAGTTTTTACGATTCCTTATATAATTTATCAATATCATAAATATGGTTCTATAAATTCATACCGTTCATTAGTTGTTTATTCTTTTTTACTTTACTTAATGGTTGCTTATTTTTTAGTAATATTGCCACTGCCAAGTATTGAAAAAGTTTCACAAATGACAACACCAAGTTATAATTTGATTCCTTTTCAATTTGTTTCTGAAATTTTATCCTTATCATCTTTTTCGGTAAGCGACTTTGCAACATATTTCCCAACTCTCAAAAATCCAGTAGTATATGAATCTGTATTTAATATTTTCTTAACTGTGCCATTTGGAGTTTACTTACATTATTATTTTGAATTTGATTTTAAAAAAACGGTATTTTACACATTTTGTTTAACTTTATTTTTTGAATTAACTCAATTAAGCGGCTTATACTTTATTTATCCTCGTGGCTATCGCGTTTTTGATGTAGATGATTTACTTCTTAATACTTTTGGTGGAATTATCGGTTATTTACTTGCTTTTATCCCTTTAAAATTTTTGCCAAATCGTCAAGAATTAGATGAAGAATCGTTGGAAAAAGGAAAAGAAGTAGGAATTGGAAAGCGTTTGGTTACATTTGGTATTGATTTAATTTGTTATGGAATTTTTCTTTTTGGCTGTATATATTTTTGTCATAAACACATAACTTTTTGGAAAGAAGCGAGTATAATTATTTTTATATTGTGGAGTCTTTTCTATTTTGTAGCGCTTCCTGTTATTTTAAAAGGAAAAACTTTAGGAATGAAATTTTTCCATCTAGAATTTAGCTCCGTCAAAAAAGTGACCTGGTACCGTATTTTTTCCTATTATTTTTGGGGTGTCATCTTTTATATACTTCTTCCAGTTGGCGTTTGCTTTTTAGGATACTTTTTATATCGTCAAAATATTATTTCTGAAACATTTTGGGAATATTATTTTATTATCGTTATTGCTTTGACGTTATTAGAATATTTACTTGCTTTTTTTAAAAGAATATTTAAAATGCCTTTACTGATTGAGAAGATTTCTCATTTAAAGATAATAAGTGTCATGTCTAAAGAAGAAAAGCTAGCAGAATAAAGATTCAACATGCTTTTCTTTTTTTATTTCTTTAATGAAACGAGATGGAGTATATTTTGGTACACACAAATAAATATCATTTTTAGTGCGAGTTAATGCTACATAAAAAAGTCTTCTTTCTTCTTCAAATAAAAAAGGTTGCTTCTTTTTGATAAGAGAAAATATTTTTTCATCTTCTTGTAAACTCGGAAATCCATATAAAGTGTTTTCTAGATTTAAGAGAATGACAACATCACTTTCTAGACCCTTTGCCGCATGAACAGTTAAAAAACGAATTTTATAATTAGGAAATTTATCAAAAAGAATTTGATTATGATCGAGCATTTTGTAAGATAAATTTTTAGTATATTTTTTTAAATCAAAGTGGTTGCGACCTAAAATGAAAATTTCTTGTGAATCAGGAATGTTTTTTAAAATATGTTCTAAAACGGTATTTACATTCTTATAGTAAACAATTTTGATGGGTTTAACAAAATGCTTGTTACTTTTAAGATTTTTTTTGATCTGATCAGGATTTTTTTGAATAAAAGTCCCAGCTGTCTTAACAAGTTCATCACTATTTCGATAAGTAGTTTCTAGTTTATATATTTTTGTTTCAGGATAGTATTTTGTAAATTGCAAAAACAAAGTTAAATCACAGCCAGAAAAATGATATATGGATTGATAATCATCCCCAACTACACATAAAGAAGCATTTGTTTGTTTTAAAATTTCTTGAATAAAATGAAAACGACAAAGTGAAGTATCTTGAAATTCATCAATAATTAAATATGTAAAGGGAAGATTAAGAAAGTTTTCTTGTAAGTGCTTTGTTGCCGATAGTATAATATCATCGAAATCTAAAATATTTTGACTTTCTTTTTCATTTTCATACAAAAGATAAATAGCATATATCAAGTAGAGAATAGGCTCTTTTTTAGCTGTGAACAAAATATTTTTTAAATCATTTTGAAAATACCCATTAGCTTTAAACAAATTAATAAAGGTTTGAATTTGCTTTTGAATCATAGGTTGTTTTGCTGAATTCTCAATATATTTCGATGGTAAAAAAGATGGCAAAGAAAAAACTTTGTAACATTGCTTTTTTAAAAAAGAATTATGAAAACACTGATTATGAAAAAATTCTTGAATAGTATATTCTAGCAAATTTGGCGAGGCAATTTTATAAGGGATTTTCGCTTTTTTTAAAATATCTAAAGCTAATTTATGGAAAGTAAAAGTAGGGACTTCGACATGACAATTTTTTAAAATGTTTTTTCGTAAATTGTTTGTTGCTTCATTTGTAAAAGAAATAGTACAAATTTCATGAGGTAAAGCTAAATGATTTTCTAATAAATATTTAATTTTACCGATTAAAGTAAGCGTTTTTCCTGAACCTGCTCCCGCGATAATTAGTGAATATTTAGGATTTTCTAAGATCGGTTTTAATTGTTCTTCATCTAATTCATAAGAATTTATAATAATTTTGGTCATGAATTTATTATAAAAAAATAAAGAGTTTGTTGTCAAATTACTGCTTTTCTAATAGGTATTAGACTGTTTTTCTGCTATAATAAAAGAAGAGATGGTGATATTTATGCAAAGAAAAACATATGCAGTAATTGATGGAAATATACTAACGAATAATATTCAGGAAATTAAAAAGAAATATCCAGATTATACCTATTACTTTGGCGTTGTTAAAAATAATGCATATCATCACGGAATGAAATGTGTTGTGGATTTAATCAAAGGCGGTATAAATTATTTGGCAGTTTCTTCCTTAGAAGAGGCTCTAGCAGCTCGTAAATACGCTGGTGAAACGCCAATTCTTTGTTTGGAACCAATTAGCTTAGAGTTAGTTATGGATGCCATTAATGCCAACATTACTTTAACCGTTGAATCGTTAGAATATACTAAGGAATTATTAAAACTTGATTTATATGATACGTTAAAAATACATTTAGCTGTAGATTCTGGTATGCGTCGTTTAGGCTTTTATGATGCTAAGAAATTGGAAGAAGCTTATCAACTTTTAAAAGAAAGTTCAAAAATTGAAATTGAAGGTATTTATAGTCATTTTGCAACTTCTGGCGTAATGGATCCTTACTTCGATCAACAAGTAAATTGTTTTTTAAAATTAACAGAAAACATTCCTCTAGAAGATATTCCAATTGTTCATTTAGGTAGAAGTCTAACTCTTGTAAATCATGAAAAACTTTCTTTTTGCAATGGTATTCGTTTAGGAATTGTTATGTACGGTTTTTCTCAAAGTAGAAAAGATGGCAAATCTTTACAAGGAAAAATGCGGGTATTAAAAAGAAAATGGTTACAAAGAAAATACAAATGTAGTAAAACGATTTTAGAAAATGATTTGCAGGTCTCACCAGCAATGTCTTTATATACTGAAGTAATAAGCGTTCGCCCAGTGCATAAAGGCGATGTCGTAGGTTATACTACATATAAAGTGGATTCTGATGGCTATATACTCACTTTACCAATTGGTTATGCCGATGGTGTAGATCGAAGATTTAAATATGTATATGTAAATGAAGGATATGCCAAAATTGTTTCAGATTGCATGGATATGCTTTTAGTTTTTACAGAAAATAAAGTTCAGATTGGTGAAAAAGTAGAAATATTTGGTAAACATATTCCAATTTCTAATGTGACCCGTCTTATTGGCACAAATGCATACCACTTATTTAATCAAATCAGTAATAGAGTATTACGTATCCATATTAAAGACGAAGAAAAAGAAGAAATTTATTATTAAGGTGGAATAAACATGGATTTTAATGTATTGATATTAGGCAGTGATGCAAATGCATATTATATGGCCCGGGCATGTTTTGAAGCATATCATAAAAAAGCTCATTTAATTGCTAAAGAAAAACTAGCCTTTACGAAATTTTCAAATATTTTGACAATTGAATATCATGAAGACTTATGGAATGAACAGTATTTTGTTCGTATTGTAAATGAATATGCCCAAAAAAATAACGTTCCGATTTTGGTAGTAAGTACAAACGAAACATATTCTTTATTTTTAGCCAAAAATCAAAATAAATTTGCTGAAAATTTAATCTTTTTTAAACAAGATGCTAATCTTATTGAAACGTTAATGAATAAAGAAAAGTTTTATAAAAATTATAAAAAGTCAGGTCTGCCTTTTCCAGAAACCTACTATTTTGATGTCACAAAAGACCAGCTAATTCCCACGATGAAGTATCCAATTATATTAAAACCAGCAAATGTAATTATGTATAATCATTTGAGTTTTGAAGGAAAGAAAAAAATATATAAAATCTCTTCTGAAGATGAGTTAAAAGAAACGTTAGAACTATTAAAAAAGTCTGGTTATAAAGATCGAATGATTTTACAAGAATTTATTCCTGGAAATGATTCATATCTATTTGACAGTGTTGTTTATGTAGACAGTAAAGGAAAAGTTAAAGTTATTAGCTTTGCTCAAATTGGTATACAAGAACGTAAAAAAAGCATGGTTGGAAATGCCGCAGCTTTAATTAATGGTTACAATTCATTTGATGGTGATGTAACTAAAGCTAAAAAAAATATTATTTCTTTTATGGAAAAATTGGGTATGAATGGCTTTTTTGAAATAGATATGAAGTATGATTCTCGCGATAAAGAATTTAAAGTATTAGAAATTAATGCCCGTCAAGGAAGGTGCAGCTATTATCTAGTGCCATTAAAGGCAAATCTGATTCAAATTATGGCGGAAGATCTGATATTTCATAAAGAGATACCTTTTATGGATTTGAAAGAAGAAGTTCTTTTATCTTTTATTCCAAAAAAGGTTTTGAAAAAATATGTATCAAATGAAGCTTTTAAAAAGAAGGCATTATCTATGTGGCATAAAAGGGTAAGTCCGATGGAATGCCCATTAGATAAAAATTTCAAACGTTTTTTACTAATGAAAAAGCGTTTATGGCATTATAATAAAGAATATGAAAATAGTGATTGGGAGGAATAATCATGTGTGGAATAGTAGGATTTGTTGATAATAAAAAGAAGAAAGAAAAAGAAAAAATTATCAAATCTATGGCTGATGAAATAGCTTATCGAGGACCTGATGGTGAAGGATTTTACGTCGATGATGTCGTAGCTTTAGGACACAGAAGACTTTCTATTATTGATGTAAGTGGTGGAAGCCAACATATATACAATCAAGATAAAACTTTAGCTATTGTTTATAATGGAGAAATCTATAATTATAAAGAACTAAAAGAAGAACTAGAAGAAAAAGGATATGTATTCCAAACTAAAACAGATACCGAAGTTATTTTGCATGGATATGCTGAATGGAAAGATGAACTATATGAAAAACTAAGAGGAATGTTTGCTTTCGTTATTTATGATAAAAAAAATAAAGAACTAATTGGCGCTCGTGATCACTTTGGAATAAAACCGTTTTATTACTATTTAAATGATGATGAGTTTATGTTTGGTTCAGAAATAAAATCTTTTTTAGTTCATCCAGAATTTAAAAAAGAACTAAATACAGATGCTTTGAAAATGTATTTGATATTTCAATATTCTGTTAAAGAGGAAACTTTTTTTAAAAATGTTTTCAAATTAAAACCAGGATACTTTTTTCATTATAAAGATGGTAAAATGATGAAAAATTCTTATTTTGAAATAAGCTATGATCGAACAGATAAAGGATATTCTACCATGTTTAAAGAGTTGGAAAAAGTATTGGAAGATTCTGTATACTATCATCAAGTTACCAGTGATGTAGAAGTTGGTGCTTATTTATCCGGAGGCGTGGATTCTTCGTATGTTGTAAGTGTAGGAAAACCAGAAAAAACATTTTCTGTCGGTTTTTCCTATGAAGGATTTGATGAAACAGATTATGCACAAGATTTATCAAAAATGTTAAATATTAAAAATACTCGTAAAAAAATTAGTGCTGAAGATTTTTTTGAAGCGTTACCCAAAGTACAATGGCATACTGATGAGCCTCATGCCAATTTATCAACGGTTCCTCTATATTTTCTTTCAGAAATAACTCGCAAAGAAGTGAAAGTCGCTCTAGCGGGTGAAGGAAGTGATGAAATGTTTGGGGGTTACAATGAATATAATGATCCGTTCTTACTTCGTTTGTATTTACATTTTCCATTCGTGCTACGTAAAGGAATTAGAAATATTTGCAAGCATTTACCTCATTTTCCAGGACGAAACACTTTAATAAAATATGGGTTACCATTTAACGAACGATATATTGGTCATGGATCATATATGGAAAGCGAAGAAGCTAATGAAATTTTGGCTGATTCTTTAAAAAACAACGAGAAAATTTCGGATATTTTAGATCCTGTATATCAAAAGGTAAAAAAAGAAGACGAGTTGACTAAAAAAATGATGATTGATTTTCATTTTTGGTTACCTCAAGATATTTTACTAAAAGCCGATAAAATGAGTATGGCTCATTCGATTGAATTACGTACTCCGCTAATGGATATAGAGGTATTTAACTATGCTCGTAAAATTCCAACAAAATATTTGTTGAAAAATAAGGAAACTAAATATTTGTTTAGAGATATTGCTTCTAGAAAAATTCCAGAAGAGTGGAGCAAGAGACGTAAATGTGGATTTCCTGTACCTTTTTCTAAATGGATTCGCGAAGAAAAATTTTACAATTTAGTAAAAGAAGAGTTTAACAAAGGGTATGTTTCTAAATATTTTGATCAGTCTTATATTTGTAAACTATTAGAAGATCATTATAATGGTAAGAAAAATAATGGTCGTAAAATCTATAATATTTATTGCTTTTTAGTATGGTACGATCAATATTTTGCATAAAATATAGTAAGAAAAAGGATTTTTCCATCCTTTTTCCTTGCTAAATTGTAGGATTTTTGTGAAAAAATAAGGAAATTCTGTTGACATTGGGACTTCTTTTTGATAATATTTAAAGTGTCTTAAAGAGAAACGGGCGTTTAGCTCAGTTGGTTAGAGCATCTGCCTTACAAGCAGAGGGTCTGCGGTTCGAGTCCGTAAACGCCCACCATTTATTTTTTTTGCCGAAATAGCGTAATTGGTAGCGCAATTGACTTGTAATCAATGGGTTGGGGGTTCGAGTCCCTCTTTCGGCACCATTTTAAAGTGGAGGGATAGCGAAGTGGTCAAACGCGGCAGACTGTAAATCTGTTCCTTTGGGTTCCATGGTTCAAATCCATGTCCCTCCACCATTTAAAATTTCTCCGAAAGAGGACGAAATAAAATCATTGCCTCGTAGCCAAGTGGTAAGGCATCAGACTTTGACTCTGACATTCCGGTGGTTCGAACCCACCCGAGGCAGCCATTATTATAAGGTTCGCTAGCTCAGTAGGTAGAGCATTTGACTTTTAATCAAAGGGTCTCGGGTTCGAATCCCGAGCGAGCCACCATTTGTTTTGTACGTCAAAGTCTTTATTGGTTTCAATAAAGGCTTTTTACTTGGCTACGAGTTTTTAAAATAAATCATTTTATCGACAATTTTTTCAATTGATAATTGGTATAATTTACCAAGAAAGGAAAAGATTTCTTCAAAAAGTATAAAATTTTATCGAACTTAACTTTGCGTGGTTAATAGTTTTTCTAAGGATATTGATATACTTTTTGTAGGGTGATAAATGTGAAACTATCTGAAGCTATTTCTCAAAAAATTCAAAATATTTGTACCGAGAATCATATTACACCAAATAAGTTAGCTAGCATTTGTTGCCTGACTCAAAGCACTGTTCAGAATTTAATTGCTGAAAAATCTCATAATCCAAAATTATTAACTATTATTCGAATTTGCGAAGGTTTGAATATGCCATTAAAAAATTTTTTTGATGATGATCTTTTTTCCAAAATTGAAAGGGAAGACTAAATGAGAATTATTGAAGAAAATAAGAAGAAGACAGTTGTTTTAGATGATGGAGATTTGCTATACGTAAAAACATTAAAAGGAAATCCATTGACTTTAAAAATTGAATGTAATGATGGTTGTATTTATGTAGATGAAGTTCTTTCTAAGAGGATTAAAGAAATTCGTATGGAACAACAGCAATTAGAGGCTTTAAATCGATATAATCATGCAAAAGAGCAAGAAAAAGAGTAAGTTTTTCTTGCTTTTTTCTTGTGTTTATTATATAATCATATTGCATTTTGATAAATGCGTCCATAGCTCAATTGGATAGAGCGTTAGACTACGGATCTAAAGGTTAGGGGTTCGACTCCCTTTGGACGCACCATTAATTTATTCACAAAAAAACATTTTTGTGATAAACTATTAATAAGTCGAGAAGTAGCACAATTTGGTAGTGCACTACATTTGGGATGTAGGGGTTGCAGGTTCAAATCCTGTCTTCTCGACCATTTTTTTGCTTAAAAGTTCTTTTTATAAGAACTTTTTTATATTGGCATTTGAATATCTAATTTTCTAAATAAAAATTCAATATCATTTTCATCAATTTCGAAAGTGGTACCCTTATCATTTATCTCTCCTTCATGTGGACCACTTTTATAATAAGCAAGTTTGATGTGTACGCGAATATATTCTTCTTCTAAAGCTTTTAAAAATTGTTCAAAACTAATCAATTCGTAAAAGCGAATAGAATGATATTTATAATAAGTCAACCGTGTTTCTTTATCATAATATTTAGAAGTATGTACTAGTGCCAAATAGGACAACTTAGTTTGAAGTCGAAGTTTCAACTGCTCAAAAGACCAAGAAAATTCTTCATTAAGTCGTTTACCTGTGTAATTATAAAAAATCCGTAGTTCGACAACTTCTTGTTCATAATTCACATGTATTCTAAAAGAATATTTTCTAGTACATTTACAAATATTTGATGTGATTTTGGCATAAAAAACGTTATATTTTGGGTTATCACGGCTCGGCCAACTACAAAGTTGGTATAATTTTTTCATTTGCAACGGTTTATTATCAAGTGCCATTGAAAATAGTCCGATGTAAGGCTGATAGGCAGAATACTTTGTTTTTAATTCTATTCCGTGATAATCCGGAAGAATATTTCGATCAATTGCTTTTTCAAGTAACATCTCGAGTGTTTGACCAGCTCCACCGGTACCATTTGATTGACTGGCTATCCAGTTGCGTGTTTGAATGCGATAAAATTCTTTCGCTAAATTTTCCATATTTTTTTTCATACTTGTTTTCATGAGATGCTATTATACACAAAAAAAGTAAAAAAAATGTCGAAAAAAGGAAATTACCACATAATTGTGTAATTTCCATCTGTTTTATAGTAACTATCCATTAAAACCACATGGTCAAAAGTTTGATTAATTGTATATTTTGAATATTTTCTGTTTACAACACCACCGTAGTCGGCTAAAGATTCAGCTACATAAACATCTTCGCCATCAATGCCAATGATCATTCCAATGTGACCAAAGACACTCACGAAATCTCCGGCTTTAACCGTACCATTATCAATTAATTCAGTAGTAAGCAAAACATATTCTCCTAAATCCGGAAGTTGAAAAGCATAATCTGTTTGTCCCGCACCTAGATCTCCAGGATCATAGCCTGCATTAAGT
The DNA here is from genome assembly GCA_944345045.1 of uncultured Bacilli bacterium. GTDB lineage: Bacteria > Bacillota_I > Bacilli_A > RF39 > UBA660 > Ventrenecus. The sequence goes on from CALVMI010000022.1 coordinate 17,936, forward strand.
AAAGCCCAAGATAAAAATCCAGAACAATCTAAACCATTTGGCATTAGAGTACCGCGATAGTATCCAAATTCGTAATCATTTTCCCAATTCATTAGCGGACATCCCCAAATCGCAGGGCCACTGTAAGTAGGGGAAACACTAGCCATTTTAGATTCATGCAAATACATTCCCACTTTGTAATATCTTCCTTCACCGTCTACGTAATGTACTCCCGAACTATGCAACCGTCCATTTTCATAAAAATATGGAATGCGATAAGGAAAATAAAGAGTCAAAAATCGCGCTGCTTCTAATGCTCCGGCTCTAGTCTGATAGCCAGCCCTTTCAATCTTATAAGCGAGAATCTCGTCTAATAAATTAGCCTCATCTAATGAATAATTATTACAAGGCAAATTTTCTTTATATTCTTCTTGATAAACGGGTTCTTCAATCAAATTAGTAACTACAACAGTTAATACATCTTCAATTTGCGGCGAGGTAATAGTCACTGTTCCCTCAGAAATACCAGTCATTGTATCATTTGCAATTGTTAAAATATTTTCATCAGAAGAAGAAAAGTCATAGTAAGCTTCTTCCGGAATAATAACCGTATCTTGATAAAGAATATTATCAGTCTCGCCAACATATAAATACATAGTATCATAGTCAAAGGAAAATTCTAAAGTATTGTTTATATAATCCAAAAGATGATATTGAGAACTTGTTTTCCCATTACTTTCTAAAGAAATTTGATAATTTGTTTCAATAGGAAGGGTAAGGATGCATTCTTGATTATTGCTTAAAGAGGATATCTGCTCGTTTTCCATCGTAGCAAGGCAAGTAAATTCTTCCTTTTCAAAATCAAAAAAATTTGGCTTTTTTGTAACAGAAATCGTATAAGTTTGTGCTTCGGCATCAAAGCTCACAAAAGAAATGTTCTCAATTTCTAGTGGTTGGTTAAGATAAGCAACGGTGAATAAAACAGCAACATTTAATAGAATAATGCCAATCACTAAGCAAATTCTTTTTAACCATTTTTTCTTTTCCATATACATATTCACTCTCTAAATAAAGTATACTATATTTTTTTTTTAAAAAGATACAAAATAAATTGTCAAAAGGTAATTCTGGATTTTCTAATAAAAAGAAGATATAATAAAAGTAATTGAGGTGATCCTTTTGAAAAAAATACGTTATTATCTTAGCAGATTGCGTGGTATGGATTTTAAAGAATTCTTTAAAACTATAGATAAAATTCATGAACGAAGTGGCAAAAGTAAAATCTATTTATTTTTTGATATGCTATATTGCTCTTATAAATTTTTAGCTGGATACACAGATTACTTTTTATTTTATTTTGAAGATTTAACCAATGAACAAAGAAAAACTTATATTACAAGAGGTGTGAATAATGGCTATTTAAAGGCGTTGAATGATAGTTCTTATTATCACTATTTTCGTAATAAAGTAGAATTTAATCAAAAATTTAAAGAATTTGTTAAAAGAGATTTTTTGGATCTTCGTGAAGCAAGCGAAAAAAAGTTTGAAAAGTTTGTAGCTAAGCATTCCATTATAATGGTAAAACCAGTGGACCAATCTGGCGGTGCTAATGTTGAAAAAATTGTGATCGATGAAAAAACAAATGTAAAAAAATTATATGAAGTTTTAAAAAAGACAAAACAATTTTTAGTAGAAGATTATGTAAGACAGCATAAAGAAATGAATCGTTTGTGCAAAGCTTCAGTAAATACGTTACGAATTGTTACGGTGCGAAAAAACAATAAAACGACAGTCATGTTAAGAGCTATTAGAATTGGTAATGGTCTTCGTGATGTAGATAATTTTCACAGTGGAGGTATGTATACCTTATTTGATGAAAATGGTGTAATTACAAAACCGGCAATGGATAGAGAAGGAAAATTATTTGAAGTTCATCCTGTTTCAAAGGTTCCAATTAAGGGGTTTAAAATACCATATTATAAAGAATCGATTGATTTAGCTGTAACTGCAAGTCAAAAAATTCCTCAAGTTGGACTTGTTGGTTGGGATATTGCTATCACCGATAAAGGACCTGTATTAATCGAAGGAAATGAACTTCCAGGATATGATATTTATCAGTCAAAGATTCATTTATCAGAAACAAAAGAAGGATTAAAGCCATTTTTTGATTCTGTAATTTATGGGAAAATGGAATGAGAAGAATAAATAAAAAAGTCTTCTTTTTTTTGATTTTTAAGAAGAGATAGTGTATACTATTTTTAGAATTGAGGGTGCTAGTATGGATATTTTATCAGAGAAAGAAGTAAAAGCAATAGATGGCTATTTTAGAGCGTGCAACTATGTATCAGCCGCGTCCTTATATTTAAAGGATAATCCTTTATTAAAAAGGCCATTAAAGTTTACTGATATAAAAAGTAAATTAGTTGGACATTGGGGGAGTGCTCCTGGTCAAAATTTTGTTTATGCTCATTGTGATCGTGTGATAAAAAAATATGATTTAGACATGATGTGGATAAGCGGTCCTGGTCATGCCGGACAAGCTACGATGACAAATACGTACTTTGAAGGCTCATATGAAAGTGTATATCCTTCATTTACTCAAGACGAAGAAGGCCTAAAAAAATTTATGAAACACTTTAGCTTTCCTGGTGGTACTTCAAGTCATGTAGCTCCAGAAGTTCCTGGAAGTATTAATGAAGGTGGCGAACTAGGTTATAGTCTAGCTCATGCTTTTGGAGCCGTTTTAGATAATCCTAATTTATTAGTAACAACAATTGTTGGTGATGGCGAAGCAGAAACAGGCCCTTTGGCTACAAGTTGGCATTGCAATAAATTTTTGAATCCGAAAAAAGATGGTGCTGTAATTCCCGTTTTACATTTGAATGGTTATAAAATTGCCAATCCGACAATTTTAGCAAGAATTAGTAAAGAAGAATTAGATTCCTTATTTAAAGGATATGGTTGGATTCCTTATTATGTTGAAGGTGAAGACGAAATTACATTGCATCAAAACATGGCTAAAGTAATGGATGAAGTAATACTACGCATAAAAGAAATTTGGAAAATGGCTAGAGAAAAAAATGTTACGGATAGACCTATTTGGCCAATGATTATTTTACGTACTCCAAAAGGATGGACTGGCCCAAAAGAAATTGATGGCAAAAAAATAGAAGGTAGTTTTAGAGCGCATCAAGTACCTATTGAAGTAACAGAAAGTCATCCAGAAAGTTTAACTAAATTAGAAGAATGGTTAAGAAGCTATCATCCTGAAGAATTATTTGATGAAAATGGCTCTTTAAAGGAAGAATATCGTTTGTTTATCCCTGAACTTTCCAAAACGATGGGAAGCAATTTACACGCTAATGGGGGCAAGTTATTAGAAGATTTAAAAATTCCTGATTGTACAAAATATGGTATTTCTGTTCCATATCCTGGAAGTGTATTAAGTGAAGACATGCGAGCTTTAGGTCCGTTTATACGCGATATAGTTAAGAAAAATCCAGATAATTTCCGTATTTTTGGACCAGATGAGACTCTTTCCAATCGCCTAAATGCTGTTTTTGAAGTAACAAATAGACAATGGGATAATAAAAAAGAAGAGACAGACGAATTTTTAAATTATGAAGGAAGAGTTATTGATTCTTTTCTATCAGAGCACGTTTGTGAAGGAATGTTAGAAGGATATTTACTAACTGGACGTCATGGTTTTTTTCACAGTTATGAATCATTTATTCGAATTGTTGATTCAATGATTAGTCAACATGCTAAATGGATAAAAGTAAGCAAAGAATTAAAATGGCGTGCTCCAATCTCATCTTTAAATTTATTAGTTTCAAGTCATTGCTGGCAACAAGATCACAATGGCTATACTCATCAAGATCCGGGAATTATTAATCATGTAATTACCAAAAAGGCCGAAATTTCTCGTGTTTATTTACCTTGTGATACAAATACTTTAATAAGTACTATGAATCATGTTTTAAAGACGAAAAATTATGTGAATGTCATTGTCGCTAGTAAGCATCCACGTCCACAATGGCTAAACATGTCTCAAGCGATGCGACATTGTGAAAAAGGTTTAGGAATATGGAGTTTTGCAAGCAATGACTTAGATAATAAACCAGATATTGTGATGGCTTGTGCCGGTGATACTCCAACCTTAGAAATAATGGCTGCAACTTCTATTTTACGAAAATTTTTGCCAAATTTAAAAGTGCGTGTTGTAAATGTTGTTGATTTAATGAGACTTGTTCCTGAAAGCGCCCATCCTCATGGCTTAAAAGACAAAGAATTTGATGCAATTTTCACCAAAAATAAACCAGTCATATTTGCCTTTCATGGGTATCCTAATGTAATTCATGAACTTACTTATAAAAGAACAAATCAAAATATTCATGTTAGAGGATATATTGAAGAAGGAACGATTACAACGCCGTTTGATATGCGCGTTCAAAACCGAGTAGATCGTTTTCACTTAGTTTTACTCGCTACAGAATATTTACCACAATTTGATACGAAAAAAATGAAAAAATACTGTGTTGACATGTTAAAACAACATCAAAAATATATTGTAGAACATGGAACTGATATGAAAGAGGTTATAGATTGGAAATGGGATTTATAATCCCTTTTTTCTTGCACTTGATGTGCGAACAAATATATGTTATTCTAATTTTATGGAGGATGTAACTGTGGAAAAAATCTTAGAAAAAAATATGGAAAGACATAATATTGGACTTAGTCCATACGCTTGTAAAGACGAAGAAGCAATTCGCCTAAACAAAGAAAGTGAAGATATAAGAAGTCCGTTCTTTCATGATATTGATCGAATTTTATACACATATGCGTATATTAGATACAGTGATAAAACACAAGTATATTCTTTAAAACAAAATGATCATATTACTAAAAGAATGCAACATGCGCAATATGTAAGTAAGATTGCTAGAACAATCGGTAGAGCTTTAGCTTTAAATGAAGATTTAATTGAAGCAGCAGCTTTAGGTCATGATTTAGGCCATGTCCCATTTGGTCATTTTGGGGAATCTGTTTTAAATGAAATTAGTTTGGCAAACAATGAAGGATATTTCAATCACAATGTCGAAAGTGTTCGTGTTTTAATGAATCTAGAAAGAGGAGGGGAAGGCTGTAATCTCACCTTGCAAGTTTTAGATGCAATTATGTGCCATAATGGTGAATTTGTAAAAGGAAAGTATACTCCAAAACCTAAAACGAAAGAACAATTTTTACAAGAATTAGAAAGTACCTATAAAGATAAAGAAGTCGTAAAAAAACTCGTTCCAATGACTTTGGAAGGTTGTGTAGTGCGCATCAGTGATGTAATTGCCTATTTAGGTAAAGATATAGATGATGCTTGCATGTTAAAAATGTTTAAAAAAGAAGATATTCCATCTGAAATCAAAGATGTTTTAGGAACAAAAAATCGTGAGATTGTAAACACGATCGTTTTAGATATTATTGAAAATAGTTTAGGAAAACCATATATTTGTTTAAGTGATAAAGTATATAAGGCCATTGTAGCTTTAAAAAAATTCAATTATGAACACATCTACGCTTTTTCTTTAGAAAAACAAGAGCAAGAAAAAGTGACGGAGATGTTTCATTATCTTTTCGAAACTTTTCTAAAAGACATAGAACAAAATAATGAAGAGTCTAAAATATTTCAAAACTTTTTAAATCACAAAAAAGAAAAATATCTGACGCAAACTTCTTCGGCTCGAAAAGTTCTTGATTTTATTGCGGGAATGACTGATGAATATTTTGTAAACTGTTATCTAGAGTGTAAAGAAAAAAGTTTGGGATATACTAGATGAAAGGAGGAAGAATATGAAATATAAAAAATACGATTTGGATAATGTAAAAGTTTTCACTATTGAAACAAACAAATGCAAAAATTGTTATTTAGAAATAAACTTTCGCGATGATATCAGAAACGTTGATCTTTCCAAAAGATATTTGCTCGCTAAAGCCTTAGAATGTTCTTCTTTAAAATATCCTAGTAAAAGAAAAATGATGATCGCATTAGAAGAATTATACAATATGTCTTTTTCCTCAAGCATTTTACGAGCTGGTTATAATCATTATACTAATTTCGCTATTGATTTTTTGAATCCAAAATATGTTAAAGAAAAAAACTATTTACACGAAGTTCTTTCTTTTTTGTTTGACACGTTGCTTTATCCAAATGTTTCTAATAATACTTTTGATGAACAAACTCTTCAAGTTTTAAAAGAAAAAGCGCATGTGAATTTGGATTCCTATAAAGAACGTCCTTTATCTTTTGCAAGAATAGATAGTTTAAAAAGATTGTTTGCATCTCAAATACCTAGTAAAAGACTAATCGGAACGCATGAAGAAATAGATAAAGTTACGAATAAAGATTTATATAACGAATATCAAAAAATGTTTCAAGATGCTTCTTGTGAAATTTTAGTTATTGGAAATATGAATATGGATGAAGTTGTTGCAAAGATATCCGAACTATTTTATAAGACTTCAAATGTTTCTAAAGAAATTTTGTTTAATATTTCACATGATCCTTTCAATTTTAAAGAAGAAATAGTCCCTAGTACATATAATCAAACGCAATTATTAATTTACTATGATTTAAGAAATCTTACTTTTTTTGAAAAAGAATATGTATTGCCCATTTTTTCAAGAATTTTTGGCTCGGCAAATATGACAGATAAATTAACTACTTATCTACGAATTCAAAATTCTTTGTGCTATTACTGTGGCTTTTACACAAATAAAAGTGATAACTATGGCATGGTTTATGTCGGATTAAAAAAAGATCAAATCAAAAAAGCAAAAGAAATGATTTTTAAAGCTATGAAAGAGATGAGCGAAAAACAAATCGATGAAACTTATTTTGAGCAACAAAAAGAAAAGTATTTAGCTGATTTAAAAATTCGTGAAGATGATATTTATAATCTAATAGATACATATTACTCTCATGAAATCATGAAAAAAGCCTCATTAGATGAATTAAAAGAGGAAATTCCTAAAGTTACTTTAAACGACATTCAAGCTTTAGCTAAAAAAATGGAACTAGCCTATATTTATATACTAGAAGAAGGTGAAGAACTTTGAAAGAAATAATCTTAAAAGGATTAGACGAAAAAATATATTATGATGAATGTGAAAATGGTTTAAAAATTTATATTTGGAAAAAAGAAAATGTAAATACATTTAAAGGGACACTTGTTTTTCCGTGTGGAGCGGAGCAAGTAAGTTTTAAAGTTCATAATCAAAAAAAATCCGTTCCATTTGGAACAGCTCATTATCTTGAACACATTTTATGTAAAAATGAAGATGGAAGTTCTCTTCTTGGGCAATTTAACGCTTTAAATAGTTATAGTAATGCCGCGACATATCCAGATCGTACAGCATATGAATTTGTCGGAACAGATGATATTTATGCCAACTTGAACTTATTATTAGATTCCATTCAAGAAAAAAAGTTTTCCAAAGAAGCTTTTGAAAGTGAAAGAGGACCAATTTTAGAAGAAGAAAGAATGCGCAGAGACGATGCAAATCGCCTTTCATTTTACAAAATCAATTCTTGTCTTTTTCATACATATCCTAATCGCGTGAGTGGTCTTGGAACCGAAGAAGATATCAAATCGATTACTTTAGAAGATCTAGAAACATTTTATAATACCTTTTACCATCCTAAAAACAGCTTTTTAATCGTTACAGGGAACGTAGATCCTTTAAAAGTTTTTAATTTTATAAAAGAAAAAGAAAAAACGAAAAAGTTTCCTCTTTGGGAAAAGCCTACATTTCCAAGATTTAATGAGCCCAAAACTGTTGTAAAAAACTATGAAGAAATTCATGCTAATGTAGAGGTTCCAAAAGTATATGTTTCATTAAAAGTTCCAATAGATGCTTTACCAAAGAAAAATATTTTATTTTTACAGATTGTTTTACAATTGGTTTTAGAATCAAATTTTGGTTCAACTTCAACTCTAAAAGAAGAGTTACTAACGAAAAAACAAATTAGTACTTTGGGTACAAGTGTTGATTGGGAACGTAAATTCTTTGTTTTAAAAGTTGTCTCGCAAACTAAATATCCAGAAAAAGTCATTCCAATATTACAAGCAAGAATGAAAAAATTACTAGTGCAAGAAGAGGATATTTTTAGAAAGATAAAATCAGAAATTGCTAACTTAGTCTTAGGATTTGAAGACATAGAAACAGTTAATGATTGGCTGGGCTATACTTTGACAACTTATGGAAAAATCATAACCAATGAAAAACAAATTTTAGAAAGTATCACAATCCAAGATGTCCAAAACATTATGGAAAAAGTAGAGACAGACCAAATGAATACTTTTGTGATGCTTCCATTAAAAAAAGGTGATGAAAATTAATCACCTTTTAAAATGCTATAAACTTCATCAGGGGTCTTCTCATTTTTTCCCTTTTGTTCAGGACATAAATGGAGATGCACATGCTTAATATCTTGCAAAGAGCCATAGTTAAAATTATAGCTTATCCCATTTTTATGTAGTTTTTCTAAAATCATACTTCCTACATTGTGAGCAATGTTAAACATTTCTTTTAATTCTTCAGCACTTAATTTAGTAAAATCTTCAATATGTTTTTTAGGAATTACTAAAGAATGTCCTTCTTTTGTTTGATCTAAATCAAGAATAGCTAAGTATTTTTCATCTTCATAAAGGATGTTTGATGGTATTTCTCCTTTGGAAATTTTACAAAAAATACAATCCATTTCTATCTCTTCCTTTCTTTAGGTAATTATAGCACATTTCTTGGGTGTTTTGCATAGATTACTATAGAGGTGAATGTAAATGGCTAATTATAAGGAAATTGTGACAAAAGCCGTGATTGGTAAAGCTAAAAAAACAAATCAAATGCACTTTTCTTTTACTCCAGATGAATCTGTTGACACTGTCTTAGGTTGCTGGGTAATTAATCATAATTTTTCTGGAAAGAACGAATCAGGAAAGGTAGGGGTTACAGGTTCATTTGACGTAAATGTTTGGTATGCGTATGATAATGATACGAAAACCAAAGTAAATACCAAAAAATTTGGTTATAATGAATTATTAAACGTTCCTTTAAAAGACGAGGCAACCCTAACAAATAGCTCTGAGATTATTGTTCGTAGCTTAAAACAACCTAGTGTTATAAATGTTTCCGTTGTAGACGGAAATATCGTTCTAGATATCGAAAAGGAATTAGGTGTTGAAATTGTTGGCGATACGAAAATAAAAGTTCCAGTTGAAGACGATTTTGATGATTATGAAGAAATTGTAGATGAACAAGATGTGGAAAACATTGATGAAGTAAATGAAGATTACTTATCATAAGGCGAGAAATCGTCTTTTTTTAATAACTAATACATAGGTGTCAACAAAAAAATGTTGACACCATTATCATTTAAGAGTAAAATAAAATCATCTTATGTAAAAGGAGGGAAAAACATGGCTGTTAAACTAAGATTAAAAAGAATGGGTTCTAAAGCTAAACCATTTTATCGTATTGTCGCAGCAGACTCTAGAAGTCCACGTGATGGTCGTTTTTTAGAAACAATTGGAACATATGATCCAATTAAAGGAAATGATCGTGTTACTATTGATGAAGAAAAAACTTTAAAATGGTTAAATAATGGAGCTATTCCAACAGATACAGTACGTAGTATCTTAAGCAAACAAGGCATTATGAAAAAATATGCCGAAAATAAAAAAGTAGGTAAATAATATGGAATTAAAAGACTATGCCGATTTTTTAGTGAAAAGTATATGTAAAGAAAAAGATCTTGTAAAAGTGAGTCAATATGAAAGCGAAGAAGAAGGTATCATTTTAGATGTTTTAATCCCTGAAAACGAGATGGGCGCGGTAATCGGCAAAGACGGAAGAAATGCTAAAGCTATTCGTACTTTATTAAATGCCTATGCTTATATTCATGAGTTAGGAAAGATAAAAGTAAATATTGATTCTTTTTAGAAACGATTCTACGTTTCTTTTTTTTTGGTTTCATGATACAATGATCATAGGTGAGGAATGTGAATAAAGGTTTTACATTAGTTGAATTACTTGCAGTTATTGTTATCTTGGCTTTATTAGCAACAATTGCAGTTCCAAGTGCCATTGCCATTTCAAGTAGCATAAAAAAAGAACTTTATTGTAATAAAGTTGATATGCTTTTGACTGATGCCAAAAGGTGGGGAGATGAACATATAAGTAGACTTAGTGAAAGTTGTTTTCTACCCATTACCGTCGATTATTTGGTAGAAGAAGGTATCACGGCAAAAGAAAATGATACAGAAGGATCTTATATCATTAATCCTTATACGAATGAAGGGATGGATAATAATGTAATAGGTCTTTATATCAGAAATAATCGTGCACAAGCTTTTTATGTTGAAGAAAATGTCGAATTAGAAAATGCCTGTGATAATTCAGAAGTCACAGGTCGCCCAACAACAGCATGCCCATAAATAGAAATATTTACTTTTAAAAAAAAGTTTGCTAAAATAACCTTACTTTATTAGAAAAGGGGGCAAAATGTATGAAAACAGTTTGTTTAATAGGTAGGCCAAATACAGGAAAATCTAGTTTGTTTAATCGACTAATTGGCGAGAATCGTTCGATTATTTTAGACATGCCAGGTATTACACGAGATCGTATTTATGGTATAGCTCATTTTGAAAACAAAAGTTTTTCTTTAATTGACACTGGTGGTTTAGAATTAGGAAATGATGATTTTCGTGAAGATATTCGAATTCAAGCTACATTTGCTATGGATGAAGCCGACTTGATTTTATTTGTTGTCGATGGCAAAACAGAGTTAAATCAAAGTGATTATATGATTCGCGATATGCTTTTAAAAGCTCAAAAAGAAGTTATTGTAGTCGTAAATAAGCTCGACAATAAACAACGTCTAGATGATATATATCGCTTTTATGAACTAGGATTTGAACATGTTTTAGGCATTTCTGTTACGCATAAGCTGGGCATTAAAGAATTGCTTACACTTATCACGAAAGATATTCCACTTGACATGGAAAAAGAAAAAGAAGATATATGCCGTTTCTGTTTAATCGGTAGACCAAATGTTGGAAAGTCTTCTTTGGTAAATGCGTTATTAAACGAAGAAAGAGCCATTGTAAGTGAAATCGCAGGTACTACAAGAGATGCAACAGACACTAAGTTCATGTATCATGGCAAAGAATATATTATGGTTGATACAGCCGGAATGCGAAAAAAAGGAAAAATATATGAAAGTGTCGAAAAATACAGTTTACTTAGAAGTTTAAAAGCGATAGAAGATAGCGATGTTTGTGTAGTTGTAATCGATGCCAACGAAGGAATTACTCTCCATGATAAACATATTGCCGGGCTAGCCATTAGTTTAGGAAAAGCCATTGTATTATGTGTAAATAAATGGGATACAGTTACTGAAGAAAATGCTTTGAAAAAATGGCAAGAATTAATGAAACATGAGTTTCAATTTGCAACTTATGCTCCGGTAGTATTTCTGTCTGCTTTAACGAAAAAAAGAATTCATTTACTAATGCCAGAAATTATTAAATCCTATGAAAATCATCATCGCGAGGTCAAAACATCTCTTTTAAATACCGTAATTAACGATGCAGTAGAGATGCACACACCTCCTTCATATAAGGGAAAACGTCTAAAAATATATTTTGTAAATGAAGAGGATACGCGACCTCCAAAATTTGTCTTTTACGTAAATGATAAAGGATTGATTCATTTTAGTTATGAAAGATATTTAGAAAACAAACTAAGGGAAAATTTTGATTTTACTGGAACACCAATTATTTTTAAATTTAAAAATCGTCACGAAGAATAAAAAAAGAAATCCTTTTAAGACTTCATTTTTTCATCAACTCGTTTTTTAAAAACTTTCTTTTGCTTATCTTCTAAAATTAATTCAGTTATAGGAACCTTTAAGGCTTTAGCTAAGTTGGCTAGAAATTCCACACCAATGTTAATTTCACCCCGTTCAACACTGGCTAAATATTTAGGGTTTAAACCATATTCTTCATAAAATTTCTCTTGTGACATATTTTTCTGATAACGAATATAACGTAAATTATTGCCAATAGTCTTTTTTATATCTTGCATAGTAAACCTCATTTCTTATATAAATAGTCTATTGGTCAAAGTTGTGGATGTCCACCTAGTGATAACTACATAAAATTGACAATTTATTAGTTTTAGTATAAGATAAAATACTAATGGAGGAAGTATGGAAAAGAAAAGTAAAAACATAAAATTAGAAAGTAAAAGATTAGAATATGGTTATACATATCAACAAATGGCCGACATGATCGGTGTGTGTAAATCATATTATTGGCAGCTTGAACATAATAATCGTAGATTATATTATGATACAGCTAGAAAAATCGCGTCCATTTTTAATTTGAAACCAGATGATCTATTTTATAGTGATGCGTTAAAATAGTTTTGGCATAGAATACTTTAGGAGGTATTCTATGGAATTTGGCGAAAATTTTTTTAAGAAAGTAGAAAAGAAAACAAAAGTAAACAAAAATACAATTTTAGAGTTAGCAAATAAGTTACAAAACGGAAATATGAAAGATGAAAAAACTTTACGAGAAGTTATTCAAACCCTTAGTGATATGACCGGAAAAAAAGTTACAAAAGAACGAGAAGATAAAATTATTGAAACGATTGTTCAAGATAAAGTACCTAAAGGTGTAGATAAAATGTTTTAAAAAAGTAGAGATTTTTCTCTACTTATTATTTACGGTTTAAAAGTTTATCTAAAGGATAAGAAAATTGTTTCGAAAATTCTAGAGCATACATTGTTGTTATTAAACATTTTCCCGTTTCATATTTATGAATGTTTGACTGTGTAGTTTGAAGAGCTTTAGCAACTTGTTCCTGTGTCATATGTTGTTTTTTCCGGAAAGTTCTTAAATTTTCAGCAACTTTATTAACATCAATCGTTTTGCTTTTAGATTTGACTTTAGAATCATCATCAGATAAACCAGTTAAATAGTCTAGGCTAAGTTGATAGCTGTTTGCAACTTTAAAAAGTTGACGCAAAGGCATGATATCTTTACCAGTTTCCCATCCAGCATATGTTGCTCGTTGAACTTGGAGTATATCTGCGACATTTTGTTGTGTATATCCTTCATAATTTCTTCTTTCTTTCAATCTGTCAAAAATCATTTTCATCACCCATGATTATTTTCGCATTACTTTTTCCAGAAATTGTATTTTAGTGGGCATATATGATAAATATATGCTATAATTTGTTAAGAAGGTGAATTTAATTGAAAAGATTTGAAAAATTATATCAAGAAAGAACAAAAAAATGTCTTTCTTATAAAGATATTGCTGACAAAGTAGGAATTAGTTCTTCTTACTATTGGCAGCTTGAAAATAAACAAAGACGGCTGTTTTACGATTTAGCAGTTAAAATAGCTTCAGTTTTTCAACTGAAGCCAGATGATTTGTTTTATGAATAGCTTATCAAATTTTGGTAAGTTTTTCTTTTTCTTTAAGTGAGAGCGGTTCATCTATTAAACCTAAAAGATAATCAGCAGAGATATCTAAATATTTACATATCAAAGCTAAATAAGTAATTGGCATCACGTTGATGCCTTTTTCATAACGAGCATATTGCTGTTGTTTGATTCCTAAAGCTTGTGCAACTTCTTTTTGCGTTATATTTTTACAATCTCGAATCCATTGTAAACGATCTGTATAGTACATAGCATCACCTACGATATTTATACTATGATTTACAACAGAAAAGTTGAATGTTAAACACATGCGTTGTATAATTTAATAGAGCGTATAAACGTAATGAAACAAGGGGATAGTAAAAAAGTAAAATGGTTATGCGTAAAAGAATTAAAAAATGGAACGAAGAATATAAGGAAGACTTAATATTGCAAAAGTTTCTCAAAGTTGGAATTCGTGGCTCGGGCATATTAGTCATGCAAATACTTATCATTTAATGGAAACATATAAAGATAAAATGAAATTTATGAAAAATATAATGGAAGAAAAATAAAAATACGTAATTATTTTTCTTTTTTTATCATATAGTGTTTTAGGTGATAGTTAAAATGGATAAGAAAGAATTGTTAAGTTCAATTGCCAAAAGAGGAAATGGAGAAATTTATTTAGGTGTTGTTGGAGCTGTTCGAACAGGAAAAAGTACTTTTATCAAACGTTTTATTGAAAATTTAGTTGTACCTAGCATTACAGATGAATATGAAAAAAAGCGCTGTTTGGACGAAATTCCTCAAAGTGCTCAAGGTAAAACAATTATGACAACTGAACCAAAATTTGTTCCGTCTAATGGAGCAAAAATTAAAGTGGATGATTTTGAGGCAGATATTAAACTAGTTGACTGTGTTGGTTTTGTTATTCCAAATGCTGTTGGTTATGAAGATTCTGATGGTAATCCTAGAATGATTAAAACACCATGGTTTTCTGAATCTGTTCCTTTTGTTGAAGCAGCAGAAATTGGAACGGAAAAAGTTATTCGGGATCATTCGACGATTGGGATTGTCGTGACTACTGATGGCTCTTTTGGAGAATTAAAACGTGAAGATTATTTAGATGCCGAGGAAAAAGTCATTGGTGAGCTACTAAGTATAGGTAAACCTTTTATTATCGTTTTAAATAGTAGCAAACCAAATAGTACAGAAACAAGAAATCTTGCAGACAGTCTTCATGAGACTTACAATGTTCCAGTAATGCCAATGAATGTTGAAGCAATGGAAGAGCCAGAAATTTTAGAGATCTTAAAACAAGCTCTATATGAATTTCCTATTTTAGACATTGTTGTTGATATGCCAGAATGGGTACATGTCTTACCAAATACGCATGAAATAAAAAAACACTACTTAGATAAAATTAGAGAAAGTGTGATAAACGTTTCCAAAGTACGCGATGTTGAAGAAATAATGGCACACTTTACGGATTCAGAAATTATTTCTAAAGCATATATAAGTGAACTTGATACAGCAAATGGAATAGTACACATAAGACTTGAAAGTGAAGATAGTCTATATCAAAGCGTTTTAAAAAGTTTAGTAGGCGATGCCGCGACAAGCAAAGCTGGCTTACTTAAAGTATTTACAACTTATGCTGAAGGAAAAGAAGAATTAGAAAATTTAAAAGATGCTTTAAAATCAGCGAAAAGTACTGGTTATGGAATCGTTTACCCAACACTTAAAGATATGAAACTTAGTACACCTGAAATCATTAAACAAGGAAATAGGTACGGGGTCAAATTAAAAGCCGTAGCTAGTAGCATTCATATGATGAAAGTCGATGTTGAAAGTACTTTCGAACCGATAATTGGCTCCGAACTCCAAAGCAAAGAACTGATTAATTATTTAATGAAAGATTATAAAACGGACCCTTCTAGTATTTGGAAAAGCGAAATTTTTGGCCGCAGTTTAGATGTAATTGTCAAAGAAGGAATACAAGCTAAACTTTCTGTAATGCCAACAAATACTCGTTATAAACTAAGTCAAACAGTGACAAAAATTGTCAACAAAGGGTCAAGTAACTTAATTGCATTCGTAATTTAAGGCTAAAAATGTAAATTTTTGCCTTTTTTTCTTGCAATTACGCTAAAATTTTGCTACCTTTATTATGTAAGGATAAAAGCCTTATAAATTCGAAAGGGAGGTCAAAAAAATGACAAAAACAAATTTAATTGAATATGTAGCTGAAAAAGCAAACATGAGTAAAGCAGAAGCAGGACGTGCTTTAGATGCTGTATTAGAAGGGATTGTAGAAGGTCTTAAAAAAGACGGTGAAGTTGTTCTAGTTGGTTTCGGAAAATTCTCTGTTAAGACTCGTGCTGCTAGAGAAGGTATTAATCCTGCAACAAAAGAAACAATTAAAATCCCAGCTAAAAAAGTTGCAAGCTTCAAAGTTGGAAGTAAATTAAAAGATGCAATTAAATAGTTTTTAATAAACTTCTTGTAAAAAGCTGAATGTTCTTCAGCTTTTTCTTTTTCTTTTCTTGAATAAAAAGAAGAAAAATTGTATACTTTATATAGATAGGTGGAAGAATATGTTAAAAAGAATTTTGAGTGCAATTGTCATGTTGCTAATTTTTATTCCAATTTTAATTGCTGGAGGAAGAGCATTTTTTATTGCTGTCGGCGTAATAGCCTTACTAGCCTTTAAAGAATTTTTAGATCTCCATAAAAGTCATTCTAAAATACCACCAGCGGTTACATTAATGTCCATTTTAGTTTTATTATTTTTAGTATTCTATGAGTATGATGCTCATGTTTTATCCTATGGAATTAGTCATTTGGTTTTTGCCTTAATGCTTATTTTATTTTTACTTCCAACCTTATTTTCTTATAAAAATAGTGAATATAAAACACAAGACGCTTTTTATTTAATGGGGGTAATTTTATTATTAGGAACAGCTTTTAATGCTTTAATTGTTTTAAGAAACATTGATTTAAATCATATATTTTATTTGTTTTTAGTAACAATTATGACTGATACTTTCGCCTTTTTTGTGGGAAGTATGATTGGCCGTCATCCACTCGCTCCAACAATAAGTCCTAAAAAGACAGTTGAAGGCGCTATTGGGGGACTTTTAATGGGAACAATTATTCCCACCATATTCTATTATTATTTTATTAAAACAAGTCCGATTTGGCTCTTGTTATTAATTAGTTTTATTCTTTCATTTGTGTCCATGCTTGGTGATTTAGTTTTCAGCAAAATCAAAAGAGAAAATGAAATCAAAGATTTTTCAAATTTAATTCCTGGCCATGGGGGCATCTTAGATCGCTTTGACAGTATTATTTTTGTTATTTTAGCATATATTTTGCTTATTCAATTTTTATAGAAAGGGAGAATGTGTATGTGGCTTATCAGCTTACTTATTTGCATTTTTATTTTAGGAATTATTATTTTAATTCATGAATTTGGCCATTTTATTGTTGCCAAAAAATCAGGTGTATTTATTTATGAGTTTTCTATTGGAATGGGACCAGTTATTTTTTCACATAAAGGAAAAGATGGCATCTTCTACAATTTAAGAGCGCTTCCTATTGGTGGCTTTGTTCAAATGGCCGGCGAAGTAGGAGAAGACGATGAAAACGTCAAAAAAGAACAATTTATGTGCAATCGTCCATGGTATCAACGTTTAGCCATTTTATGTGCGGGTGTTTTTAATAATTTTATTTTAGCAATTGTTTTGCTTTTTATCATGGCTTTAATATGGGGACCGACGAGTAATACCCCAAGAATTTTGAGTGTAGTAGAAGATTCAGCTGCTGCAACTGCTGGCTTACAAGAAGGAGATATTATTACTAGTATTAATGGTCATGAGTTTACTTCATGGGATGTCGGACAAATTTACTTATATTACAAAAATAATAATGAAGCGTATTCATTTGGTGTAAGACATACTGATGGCACTGAAGAAGTAATTGACATTGTGCCAAAAATAGAAACAGATACCGAAGGAAATGAAACGAAAATTTTTGGTATTCAAATAGACACAAGCCGGGAGAAAAATTTATGGGAAAGCATTAAATTTGCCTTTGAAAAATTTTGGGATGTAATTCACTCTATGGCTATTACAATCTGGGGACTTATCAGTGGACAATTATCGGTTCAAAGTCTTTCAGGTCCAGTAGGAATTTATAAAGTAATTGACACAAGCTTACAGTATGGTATTCAACAATTAATTTATATTACAGCTTTCTTATCAATTAATGTTGGATTTATTAATCTTTTACCATTCCCAGCTTTTGACGGTGGTCACGTATTGTTCTTAATTATTGAAAAAATAAAGGGAAGTCCAGTCAATCCAAACATCGAAAATGTAATCAATCTAATTGGGTTTGGACTACTTATGCTGCTTATGATTTATATAACTATTAAAGATATAATTTTCTTCTTTTGAGTGTGATTCGTATGACAGAACCTAAAATTAAAAATGTGAGTAAATTAGAAAATTTCCAAGGATTTGAAGGAGAACAATTTACTCACTTTTTTGTTGAACAATACGCTTTTCCCAAACAAATTTTATCAGAAATAACTTTGGAATCCTGCATTTTTAAACAAGTAGATTTTACCAATTTACAAATCCAAGAAATAACTTTACGAGATATTATATTTGAAGAATGTGATTTTACTGGTTTTGATTTTTCAAAATGTTATATAGAAAGAGTAACTTTTAAAAATTGTAAGTTTACTGGTTCCAATTTTAATTTGGCAATAGTAAAGAATACAACTTTTGATCAATCAAAGCTTACTTATACCAATTTTTCAGAAGCTAAGTTAACTCATGTTACTTTTAAATGTAGTGATATGAAAGAAATTTCTTTTATGAGATGTACTTTTTCTAAAATAATTATTTCTGAATGTGATTTAGAAAAAAGTGATTTTTTAGAAACATCATTAAAAAATATAGATCTAAGTGATTCAAATATTTTTGGCATTCGTTTTGATATATCTTCTATGCGAGGAGCAATTTTAAGTAGAGAACAATGTTCTATATTTGCGACTTTATTTGATATTCAAGTAAAGTAAAAGAAAGTAAGATAAAGATGAAAACTACAAAAAGTTCTTAAGTTCATTACTATCATTTTATTAATATTTTCTTTAATGATTCTGCGTATAAAAAAATATGACACTCTTTCATCTTTGATTGAGTGTCAACCCTAATTTTATTAGAGGCGACATTCACTTTCGGAATCGAATGTTCCTCTTTTTATTTTATGCAAGTTCTCTTGCTTACATACTGATAATAACAAAAAAAGAACTTATTACAAGTCCTCTATATATACTCGGGCGTTCGAGCAATTATCAATCTGGTGCAAGAAAGGAGACTTGAACTCCCACAAGCATAAGCTTACTACCCCCTCAAAGTAGCGCGTCTACCAATTCCGCCATTCTTGCATTACAATGGTGTCCAGGATGAGATTTGAACTCACGACCTTCGGCTCCGGAGGCCGACGCTCTATCCAGCTGAGCTACCCGGACATAGAAAAAGTATATCACATTTTTGAAATAGTGTAAAACTTTAAAAAATGAAACCATAGACACAAGGATTTTCAGTCTTTTGTCCGCTATTAATATCCAAAGGTTGATTCATAAATATGTTCATGTTATACTTTCTTTAATGAGGTGAGCTAAATGAAAAAAATAATTGGTATAGGACTTTGTTTAATTTTATTATTTTCTACTTTAGGCTGTGAACAAGAAGCAAACTTGACGAATAGTGAATTAGAAGCATTACAGACTGAAGTTACTGAGAAGGTTTCGCAAAATAATTACGATAATTTTGCTAGTTGTTACATCGATAACTCTACAAAAAGAGTTGTTGTTGAACTAATTACTAATACCGAAGAAGAACAAGAATGGTTTAGACAAAATATTGTGGATTCTAAATATATTACTTTTAAAGAAGGTGGTCCATATACATCTAAAGTGGATATAGATATAGACGGAAATACGAAATTAACAGAATATGTTGAATATCTTACTTATGATAATCGTACTATTTACTTAGCTAATAATGTTAAAGAATTCTATGTAATCGATAATGAAAAAATGCCTTTATCTAAATATATTACAAATGCTAATCAAAGTTTTGATGTAAGTATAGAATTTGTGACAAATCAACTAACTCACCAAGGTAGTTTTGATGATGGTGGCTCATCTTTGTATACGGATAACGAAAAGAACATATCTGTTTTAGTATGTCATACTCTAAATCAAAATCAAGATATTTATATTGGTGATCTTTCACTAGAGTATTCTGGCGACATGTGTAAATAACGAGCATAAATTCATTTTTTCATCATAAAATTCATTAGGTGAAGATATGAAATGTCAAGTTGCAAAACCGTATCCTAAAATTCGTGTGGCCAAAAAATCCCTAGAAAATGCGAAAATATTAAGTCATTTATATGCTTCAAACGAAGGAGAGTTAAATGCTGTTACGCAATATTCATATCAAGTGATAATATCAGAAAATGAAGAAATAAAACTAATTTTACATTCTATTTCGATTGTGGAAATGAAACATTTAGAAATACTAGGAAAACTAATTAAAGAGCTTGGGTGTATGCCAATCTATGCCGATTGTATTTCTAAAGACATTCAATATTGGAATGGGGATTTTGTTTATTATGATACAGATTTAAAAACTATTTTAGAAATCAATATCGAAAGTGAGAAAAAAGCAATTTATAATTATCAAATGGTTTTAACTGTAATAGATGATATTTATATTAAAGAAATTTTAGAAAGAATTTTAGAAGACGAATATCTACATTTAGAAATTTTTCAAAAATTAAAGGACAATATTTGCTAGGGAATATTGTTTTTTTGTGGTATACTAAAAGAGTAGAAGGGGTAGATATGGAAAAAACATATTATGATGTGATAGTAATAGGCGCGGGTAACGGTGGCCTAGTTTCTGCTTTGACATTACAAAAAAAAGGCAAAAAAGTATTACTTTTAGAAAAAGGTCGTGTTCCTGGAGGTTTTGCTTCCTCATTTATTCGCGGTCGTTTTGAATTTGAAGCAAGTTTACATGAGCTTTGTGAGTATGGAAGTGAAGAAAATCCTGGTGAAGTTTTTGAAGTATTTAAACGTCTAGGAATTCAAGATAAATTACATACGAAAGTAATTCCTGAAACGTTTTCTGTTTATAGTCTAGACGATAAAGAATGTTATGAAATGCCAGTAGGTGAAGAAGCTTTTATCGAGAAAATGGAAAGTTATGTACCAAATAGTCGTGAAAGCATGAAATTGTTTTTTGATCTTTGTCGAGAAGTAAAAAAGGCATTTGCTTACTTTGCTGAAACTAAAGGGCATCCCAAAACAGAAGTTTTGATGGAACAATTTCCAAGATTTATGGTAATTGCTCCTTATTCAGTGGAAAAAGTACTTTCTAAAATTCATATGCCGAGAAAGGCCATGGATATTCTAGAAACTTATTGGAGTTATTTAGGAAGCCCAGCTTCAAAACTTAGCTTTGCTCACTATGCTTCCATGATATATTCCTATATAACTTTAGGTCCCGTAATTTTAGAAGAAACAAGTCATGAAATCTCTCTTATGTTAAGTCAAGAATTTACAAACTCTGGTGGTGAAATACGTTACTTAACAGCTGTTAAAGAAATAGTAGTGGAAAATAATCAAGTAACTGGCCTCATCACAAGTGATTCCGAACATTTTTTTACCTCACATATTATTGCCAATATTTCACCAACAAATGTGTATGGTAAAATGATTAAAGAAGAGCTTGTTCCATCTAAAGCTAAATCGCTAGTTAATATGCACGAGTTAGGAGCTAAAGGAATATGTGTCTATCTAGGCCTTAATAAATCCATGAAAGAATTAGGTCTTAAAAATTATACATATTTTATTTATCATACCTTAGATAGCGATGAAGAATTTAAAAGAATGCATCATCTTTTCAGTGGAAATGTAGTCGCGACATTAAAAGATGAAAGTGAAGACACATCAATTTTAAATTTAACAAGTCTTGTTTTTAAAGATGGTTTTGATAGGTTAGTAACCAAAGAAAACTATTTTCAAATAAAAGAAGAAATTGCTAATTCACTCATCACATCTTTTGAACAAGCCACAGGCGTATCTATTCGGGAAAGTATCGAAGAAATCGAAATTGCTACACCTGTAACTTTTGCAAGATACGGAGGGCATCCTGATGGAGCAATTTATGGTTATTTAGCTGAAGGACTTGATAATCTTCTTCCAAGAATGATGAATGAAGAACAAGAAATTTTCATTAAAGGTCTTCGTTTCTGTGGTGGTTTTGGAAGCCGTCTTTCTGGTTATAGTTCTTCCTATATTAATGGCGAACAAGAAGCATTAAAAACGTTAGGAGAGATGAGTAATGAGTGAATTTAAAATTGGCATGCATGCTAAATTAGATATGTTAAAATTTAAAAATCTAGGAATAAATCGCGATAAAAAAATAACCAAAACATCTTCAAAACAAATTCATTTAAATTACAAAGCTAATGAATTAGCAACGATTCTACATCCAAATGGAATAAGAGTAGCAATAACTCAAATCATCAAAGAAACAGAAGACACCAAATCCTTTTATTTAAAACCGCAAAATATGTCTTTGATGCCACCTTTTATGCCAGGACAATATGTTACTTTATGCGTGACTATAGACGGTCGAACATATAAAAGACCATATTCGATTAGTAGTTCACCATCTGCTTTACAAGAATATCGAATCACAATCAAAAAAGAAGAAAATGGCATCGTTTCTAATTATATGTTTAATGAAGCCAAAGAAAATGATCAATTAAATCTTTTAG
>CALVMI010000023.1 GCA_944345045.1 uncultured Bacilli bacterium
ATTTTTTCTAAAGCAATGCATGGACAAATTTCTTCGTTAATTTTTACCATACCAGACTTTTCATTAGAAACTTCTTCGGTAATATTTCCAATGCTTTTAATAAGCGTTTGTAAATGTTTTTTCTTCTATTCCTCTTCTTTTCTTTTTTGATAACCTTTTCTCATTATGAAATGTAGTAAAGTTCCTATTAAAAGAAAAACAATGCATTGAATCCAAACGTTATTTACAAACAATGATAAAATGAGAGTGAGAGCACTGCTAATCATGAACCATAAAGCGGTTTCATTTTTGGCATAAGCAAATATAATTCCTAATAAAATCGTTATTACTAACCACATTGCCCAAAAATTCATCTGACATTCCTCCTCATATAAACATATTATACAACAAAAAAAGCTTAAAATCTTGTATCTTAAGCTTTTTTATTTCACTTTTTTTCTAAATCGACACTAACTTGTTCGCCATTAATATCAAAAGTTTCAGCTAAATTTTCTTTTTTTATTATATCTGTAGCTAAAGTTTCATCTTGAATGTAATCTTTAAACATTTCTAAGGCTTTGGCAAATTTTTCTGTACCATTATAATACAAGGTAATTCGATCTGTAATCTCTAATTCTTTTTTCTTACGCATATTTTGAACTTTGCTTACAAATTCTCTTGCCATACCTTCTAAAATAAGTTCTTCTGTTCTTTCAGTATTTAAAATAACAAATATTTTTCCTTCCATAGATACATTAAATCCTTCTTTAGCATCTACACGGATATCTACCATTGAAGAAGTAACATTTACTTTTTCTTCATCCATCATAATTGAAATTTCTTCGTCATTTTCTAGAGCAAGAATTTCTTTTTCACTTAAAGTGCTTAAAGCATCTTGAAACAACTTGATTTTTGAGCCAAATATTTTACCTACTTCTTTAAAGTTTGGTTTAACTGTGAAATTCATATATTCGGTTAAATCAGAAATAAAGGTAACTTTTTTAACGTTTAATTCTTCTAGTATTAGAGGAACTAAATCTTTGATTTTTGATTCAAGTTTACCATCTAAATATACTTCACTTAATGGTTCACGAACCTTTATTTTTGCTTCTTCACGACCATTTCTTCCAAGACGAATGACTTCTCTTACTATATCCATTTTTTCTTCTAACTTAGAATCAATAAGAGTCTCATCTGCTTTTGGATAACTTACTAAATGAACGCTTTCTTCGCCAGTTAAGTTACGGTATAATTCTTCGGAAATAAAAGGTGTGATTGGAGCGATTAACTTAGCTAAACCAACTAATACTTCGTAAGTTGTTTTGTATACACTTCTTTTCGAATCGTTCATTTCTGAATCCCAGAAGCGTTTACGATTTCTTCTAATATACCAATTTGATAAATCTTCAGAGACAAAAGAGGCAATATAACGAGTCACTTTATTTAAATCATATTCATCAAAAGCTAAAGTCACATTTTTGACTAAAAGATTGTATTTTGAAAGTAACCAACGATCAATTTCATCTCTTTTTTCATATGCAATATTGCATTTTTCGATATCAATATGATCAGCGTTAGCATACATTTGAAAGAAACTATACGTATTTTTTAAAGGATTTAAAAATTTAGAATATACTTCTTTTAGTCCTTCTTCATTAAATTTTAAAGGAGTCCATACTGGTGAAACATAAGGTAAGTAAAAACGTACTGTATCTGCACCATAATTTTCAATGGTTTTAAATGGTTCAACAATGTTTCCTCTACTTTTACTCATTTTCTTGCCTTCCGCATCTAAAAGTAGATCATTTACTAAGACATTTTTATATGGCGCGCATCCTTTAACAAAAGCCGAGATAACAAGTAAGGTATAGAACCAACCTCTTGTTTGATCGATTCCTTCACAAATGAAATCAGCTGGGAATTGAGTTTCAAAAAGTTCTTGATTTTCAAAAGGATAATGATACTGTGCGAATGGCATAGATCCGGAATCAAACCAACAGTCAAGAACATCAATTATTCTTGTCATTGGTTTACCACATTTTGGACATTTAATATGAATGTTATCGATATATGGACGATGTAAATCAAGCGTTTTTTCGTCAATTTCTTCAATAGCTTTTTCTTTTAATTCCGCAATGGAACCAAGCATTTCTGTATGACCACATTCACAGGTATAATACGGAATTGGACATCCCCAATAACGAGTTCTAGAAACAGCCCAATCTTTTAGGTTTTCTAACCAGTTACCAAAACGCTTTTCACCAACGTATGCTGGATACCAATTTACTTCACGGTTTGCTTCAATAATTTTTTCTTTATATTTTGAAACCGCAATATAATAGCTTGGTAAAGTATAATAAATAAGTGGACTATGGCAGCGCCAACAATGTGGGTAGCTATGAGTTATCTTTTGTTTTTTAAATAATTTACCTTGTTCTTTTAAATAAGCAATAACTTCTTTATCCGCATCAAAGACAAGCATTCCTTTCCAAGGTCCTTCTGTATAGCAGCCATCTTTTCCGACAGGATTTATATAAGGAAGATTATATTTTTTTCCTACTCTTTGGTCATCTTCACCAAATGCAGGAGCTAGATGAACAATACCGGTACCATTATCCGTTGTAACATAATCATCGGCACAAACAAAGAAGCCACCTTCTACTTTTAATTCAGGTATTAATTGTTCGTATTCTTTATGTTCTAAATCTGTTCCTTTATAGGTTTCTAAAACTGTATATTCATCACCTAAAACTGACTTAGCTAAAGCTTCGGCAACAATAAATTTATTTCCTTTTGACTCACAAAGAACATAGGTAGCATTTGGATTGACACACAAGGCAACATTGGCAAGTAACGTCCATGGCGTTGTCGTCCAAACTAAAAAATAAGCATCCATATCTTTACATTTCATTGGAACAATGACCGTTTCTACCGTCATATCTTCATAACCTTGAGCTACTTCATGACTGGCAAGAGAAGTTCCACATCTTGGACAGTATGGTGTTACGCGATTTCCTTCATAAAATAGTCCTTTTTCAAAATATTGTTTTAAAATCCACCATTCTGTTTCAATATATTCATTTTTATAAGTTAAATAAGGATGTTCTACATCAATGAATTGGCCCATTTTATTTGTTAAATCCGTAAAAGCTGCTTCATTTTCTCTTACACTTTCACGACATGCTTGATTAAATTTTTCAATACCTAATTCTTCAATATCTTTCTTTGTTTTTAGACCAAGTTTTTTCTCAACATGATTTTCAATTGGCAAACCATGTGTATCCCAACCTACTTTTCGTAAAACTTTATTTCCTTTCATTACATGATATTTACAGACCGTATCTTTTAAGTTTTTAGCAATCATATGATGAAGACCTGGAAAACCATTCGCGAAGGCTGGGCCATCATAAAAGACAAATGTCGGATCATCTTTATGAACGCTTACAGATTTTTCATAAATTCCTTGGACACCGCCCCAGCTTTTTAAAATATCTTGTTCTACTTCATAAGGTGTTCTTTTATCCAAACTTTTAAATTCTTTCATTTTTCTTTTCCTTTCTACATAAAAAAGGATGGTACCAAAGGAGCCTACAAAAGTAGACGGTACCATCCTTATATTATACTTTTTCACTAGATATCGTTAGTGGAACCGCAAAAACAGAAATTTAAGTGATATTTATAAAGGTGTTTTATCTATTTTCACCATTCATAGACTCTCTTTGAAAACATTTCTTTATAAACGTGTCTTAATGTTTTTGAATACTTTTTTATTATAAAGAATACGCTTTTATTTGTCAAATATTTCTTTTTTTGTTAATTTAAATAAATTACCCAAATATATTGGTTGTGAACGATAACTAGGCCAACGCCGATTTTTTCAAAGTCATTGTTATAAAAATAAGCCGTAAATTCATTTGCTTGTAAAAGCGAATCTACTAAAGTTACATGATCTGTTATATCTGGGGCTGAAAATTCAATCCCGCCAGTATCATATACCGTTTGCAATTCTTGTAAGACGACGGAATCATCTAGCATCGCAAAATTATTTGAATATCCTATTTCTAATGCACGACATTCGGCAGCGGAGATAAGAACAGGATCAATTGTTAAAGAACTATAGCCGGCCTCTATTCTTTTTTGAATAAACAAAGCTAGGGCATCGGAAATTTCCTTTGAATGTGTGTCCATCTGCTCTTTTGCTTCAGGTAGTAATTCTTCTATCGTTGCATGATATGTAGTGTAATCACAATTTATTAAAGCTTCATTTCTGCCAATTTCTTCTTTAGAGCCATCGGTATACATATTATAATTTATAGTAATTTTATATTCACAGATAGTTCCATAAATTGTTCTTGTTTCGATTGATTCTTCACTTACTGTTTCGGTCACGGTTGGTATTCCGGTTTCAGATTGTTCAGAAGAATCTAAAATTTGTTCATCACCTTGAATTATTAATTTTACGTTTTTTAAAGTTTCATTGCCATTGTCATCTAAAGCTTGAACGATAATTTCATATTCACCAGGTTCTTTATAATCTGACATTTTCTTTTCTTTAAATTCAATTATACATTCTTTAGACAAATTATCTTCACAGGAAATAACAAAGTCTTTAACTGTATAAAGTTCCCCTTTATTTATCGTAACATTTTGTGTTTCTAAAGTTGGTGATTCTTTATCATTTTTTTTCGCCTCTAAATCACTCATACTTTTTTGAACAAATAAGTATGTCCCAATAACAAGGGTGCCAATCACTAAAAATGTGGTTATCCCTATAACCCAAACTTTCCACTTCTTCACTACTCTCACTCCTAAAGTTTATTTTCTGACACAAAAATATCACATAGCAAAACAAAAGTAAAGAGAATGCTTGTTGTTACATTCTCTTTATCCTTTCAAAAAAATTTGTTCATATATAGCTTGATATTCTTTTACAAAAACAATGACTATTTTTTCACGTATTTCTTTAGGAATTTTTTTAACATCTAATTCATTTGCTTTTGGAATAAATACTTTTTTAATCCCTTGATTATAAGCACTAATTACTTTTTCTTTGATGCCACCGACCGGCATGATTTCACCACGAAGAGTCATTTCACCTGTCATTGCGATATCTAATGGAACTTTTTTGTTTGTATAAAGACTAATTAGACTTGTTGTAATCGCGACACCTGCACTAGGACCATTTTTAGGAATTGCTCCTTCTAACATATGAATATGCACATCTTTTTTTTGAAAAACATTTTCATTAATTTCAAAGTTTTTCGCATTACTTTTTAAGAAACTTAAAACAACGCTTAAACTTTCTTTCATAACGTCTCCTAAAAGTCCAGTTACAATAACATTTCCTTTGCCATCGTATAAAGTGGATTCAATAGGCATCACTACGCCACCGATGCCGGTTACAGCAAGGCCATTTACTAATCCTTTCATGATAATTTTTGGTTTTAAATCTTCCATATTTAATTGTTCATCTAAATATTTTTTAACATCTTTTTCTTCAATATGAAGTTGTAAATCTTTCTTTTTTTTGACACTTTCCATGATGACTTTTCGTAAAATCGTTTCTAGTTTTCTTCTTAAATCTCTTACTCCTGCTTCGTTTGTATAATTTAGAACAATATGATTTAGAGCTTCATCGGAAAAAGATACTTCACTTTCCATAACATGATATTCTAAATAAATGGCTGGAAGGAGATATTCTTTAGCGAGTTTTACTTTTTCTAGGGTTGTATAACTAGATAGTTCGATCATTTCTAAACGATCTCTTAGTTCAATTGGAATGTCTTCTTTATAATTAGCTGTTAAAATGAAGAGAACATGACTTAAATCGAATGGTTCTTCTAAATAAGAATCTGTGAAATTTTGATTCAAATTAGGATCTAAAACATCTAATAAGACACTTGCTGGATCGCCGTGATAGTCTTTAACCATTTTATCTACTTCATCAATAAGTAAAACAGGATTTTTGCTACCACACTTTTGAAGGGCGGTAATAATTTTTCCTGGTGCTGAACCAATATAGGTTCTTCTGTGACCAATTAGTTCAGCTGAATCATTTAAGCCACCGACACTAATTTTATAGAATGCCCGGTGCAGTGCTTTAGCAATGGAACTTGCAATCGTACTTTTGCCGACACCTGGAGGACCAACTAAGCAAATAATTGGACTAACAAGCATTGGATTGCGACTTTTCATTGCTGCGTATTCTAAAATACGTTCTTTTACTTCTTTAAGACCATAATGACTTTTATTTAAAACATTTGTAATATACTTTAAATCTAATGCTTCAATCGTTTCTTCATTCCATGGTAAAGAGAAAAATGTTTCTAAATAATTTCTTATAAAAGCTAGATCTGGACTGGAATCATTCATCATTTCATACTTACTAATTTCGGTTAAAATTTTCTTTTTTGTTCGTTGGGATACTTCTAAAGATTCCAATCTTTCCCGATAACGGTCTGCTTCTTTCGTTCTGCCGTTATCTTCCCCTAGTTCTTTTTGAATTTCTTCTAGTCTGCTTCTTAAAACATATTCTTTTTGACTTCGATCTAATTCTTGTTGCAAAGATTGATTAATTTTTTGATCTAATTTTACCACTTTTAATTCAATAACTAAATCGTCAATTAAGTCTTTTGCACGCACTAAAGGATCTAATTCTTCTATATATAAAAGCTTCTTTTCAAAGCCAACTGGCAATAAAACCGCGGCTATATCCGTTAAATTATCCATCGTTTTTGCTTCATTTAATTCTTGTAAAAACGAATTATCCATCGTAAGAGATGCTTTAACATATCTTCTTAATAAACGAATAAGTTCCTTTTTTAGAGGAAGTTCTTCTTGTTCGGGATACTCAGGAACAGATGGAATTAAATATTTACACTCTAACATATCTTTAGCATCAGGTGGATTAAAATATTTTTGAACTTTAATACGTCTTTGGCCTAAAATAGTTACCCTAGTTTGGCCATTAGGCAGAACAATTTTACGAATAATTTTAGCGACTACAGCAACGATTGGCAAATCTTCGACATCGGGAATTTCTTCTAGATAATCTTTGGGTGAGATTAAAACAAATTCTTTATTATATTCTTTTTCACTTA
>CALVMI010000024.1 GCA_944345045.1 uncultured Bacilli bacterium
GCATTTTTAGTTATTCCCGTTCCAAACTATCATAATGTCTTGCAATTAATTACAAATATTGTTACATTTATAATGAATAGAAAGAGGTATTATTGGAAAGGCTGGTGTTATAAAGATGGCGAAAAATAAGAAAGAAGAGTTATCTAGCAAATGGAGTGAAGATTGGGTTCCTTTAAAAAATATTATGAATGGAATGATTCAGCTTGAAAATGGTGAATATGTAACAGGTATTAAAGTTGCTCCACGAAATATATTTATTTTGGATTCTGGAACAAGGGATAATGTGATTTATCAATTACGAAATTTTTACAATGCTATTAATTTTGAATTTTGGCTTATTGTTGCTGATCGTCCTGTAGATATTAATGTCTATTTATCTCAGCTTCAAATTCTTTATAATAATGCAACAAATGCTGTAACGAGAAAATTGATTACTCAAGATATTAATAAAGCAAACATGTTTATGAGTGCGGAATATAATGTAGTTGATACGGAATATTATATTTTGTTTAAAGAAAGAAAAATGGATGTTATTCAAAAAAGATTGCATACTTTAATTAGTAATTTAGCAAACTGCGGTTTATCTAGTCAACAAACGAGTAATAATGATTTGCGGGTAATTTTAGATAATTTCTTTAATGGGGGTGCCGCGACAACTTTTAGTGGGATGGTGAGTCCAGAATGAATTTAAAAGCACAGATTGCCCCTAAGGGGATTGAATTTAAACCAACTGAATTTATGATGAGTGGAAAATATTGTACAATTTTGACTATTGTAAGTTTTCCTAAATTTATTCAACCTGGTTATTTAGCTAATTTAACAAATCTTTCAGGTATTAAAATTGTTGCTAAACATATTCCGATTGAATTATCGACTTTACAAAGAATGATTAATAAAGAAATTGCTGATTTAAAAACTCGTTATCAAACTGAACATGATCGAACTATTCAAGAGAGAATTCGCCAAGACTATGAATCTTTAGAGCAATTTATTTCCATGCTTGTTGCAACACAATCTAGAATTTTTGATTTTCAATTGCATGTTTTAATTTCAGCGGATACAAAAGATGAAATGGAAAATAAAAAAATGCAAGTTCGAAATTATATTGATGCTTTAGGGATGCGTGGTATTCCTTTGATGTTTGAACAGGAAAAAGTTATTAAATCAATGATTCCAATTTTTCCAAAGCAAGATATTGAAGACCGAGTAGGCGCGCCTATTCCTTCTGTTACGATTGCTGCGATGTATCCATTTATTTTTGATAGTATTAAAGATCCAGGAAATAGTACTTTATTTGGTGTCGATTTTTCTGGTGGTGTAATTTTATTTAATCAATTTTTGTATCAAATAAAAAAGGAAAACAATCGTAATAACGCCAATATTATTATTCTTGGTGCATCTGGTTCTGGTAAATCAACCGCGGCCAAACTTTTACTTCGAAGCCATATTAGAAACGAATATAAACTTGTTTGTATTGACCCTGAAGGTGAACTAGAAGAAATGGCTTTATCGATGGGTGGAGATTTCCTTGATTTAGGTAAGGGTGGCGAATTTGGAATGGTTAATCCATTAGAAATCGTCATTGATGCCGATGAAGAAGAAATTAATCAAGGACTTGGTTATACGGTTTTAACAAGAACGATTCAACAATTAAAAGCGTTTATGAAATATTATTCACCAGATATTGAGGAAGATGTTCTAACTATGTTTAGTGAAGTAGTTCAAGATACTTATAAACGTTATAAGATTGATTATGATACCGATTATACAAGATTTACTAGTGAAGATTATCCAACGTTTGATGATGTTTATGCAACGATTAAAGGAAGACTTTTGTCGATGACAGAAAAAACACATGAACGAGATGTTATGGAACGTTTGGAACTTAAAATTCGTCCATTAGTTAAAGAACTTCGTTATTATTTTACTGGTCATACAACCCTAAATATTCAAAGTGATTTTATTGTTTTTAACATTAAAGAATTAATGAATGCTGATGAAAATGTTCGAAATGCTTTATTTTTCAATATTTTAAAATATGCATGGGGCTTATGTTTGGATCCTAGTGTTAATACGGTTATGTGTGTAGATGAAGCGCATGTTTTATTATCAACGAAGAATGAACTTGGGGCAGAGTTTTTAGCGCAAATTCAAAGACGTAGTCGTAAATACAATACGGGAACCATCATCATAACACAACAACCAACAGACTTTGCAGCTCCTAGTGTCATTGTTCATGGTAAAGCAATATTTGATAATGCCTCTTATTATTTAGTCATGGGGCTTCGTAAACAAGCCGTCGATGATTTGGCAAAACTTATTGATTTAAATGAAAGTGAAAAAGACAGTATCAAGTATTATAATCAAGGTGAAGCTTTGTTTGTCTGTGGAAATAGACGAATGAGAATTAATATTATCGTTACTCAAGAAGAACTTGATTCGTTTGGTGCTGGTGGCGGTTTATAAAATAGAAAAAGACTTCAAGAAAATTGAAGTTTTTTTCCTTTTAGTTGGAAAACATGTTAAAATTAGATTAGGGTGACTGTATGAATAGAACTATGGAAAATATTTTTCTTGAAATTGAACAATTATTAAATGCAAGAGCACTTAAAGAAAAAGAAAAAAAAGAACTTATTAAAGATATTCGAGATTTCGAAAATTTATATCCAGAAGTTGGAAAAGTAATTGAAGAATTAGAAGCAAAAGCAAAAGAAACAAATCAAGAAAGTGTTAAACAAGAATTGGATTCTTATTTAAAAGAACGTTTGTTATATGAACAAACAATTCAAGAATTTGTAAAAAGACTACAAAATGTTCGTAAAGAGTTAGAGGATATGCCTGATTTATCTGGTAAAGTAGTTGAGTATTTGTATTCTTATCGTGAGACAAAGAAAGAACTTCGTTATTTAGAAAGTCGTGTTTCTAGTTTTTCAGATAAGCAAATTGTAACGATTTTAAATGAATTTGATGAAGAAGTTTCGATTTTAAAAGAAGATCAAAAAGAATATTTAGAACATGTTGAAACCATTAAAAATTTAGAAAATACGATTCGTAATATATATGAAAGTTATATTTTAGAAGATGACTTTGATCTTGCAGAAGAAAATGTTGTTTTAGATGAAGAGGTATCGGTAACAAAAAATACTTCTGAAGAATTGCAAGAAAAAAGAAATGAAATTTTAAAAGAATTAGAAAAACTAGAAAATGCAAAAGGAAGAAAATGTCATTATGTTTTTTCTTATAATGGTGTAAAACAAGCTAAAGATATTCCAAGAAAAGTTCGTGGTAAATATGGTTCTTTGTTAACTCAGTTACAAAAAATAGAAAAACAAATGGACCATGTTTTACCTGATATTCGGATGGATATGCTTTTGTATGATCAAATGAGTGTCGAGCAAAAAAGACAATATTTAGCTAATCTTCTTTTACAAATTGAAGCGTATCAAGATCAAAGCTTTAATAAGTTTTATATAAATGGAAAATATATTCCCTATGCTTATAAAGATCTTTATCAAGAAATTTATACAACAATGAAAAACTTAAATAATAAGCGAGATTCTTATTATAGCTATACTTTTGATCATCCAACATATAGAACATTGTCTAATGAAAGAAAATTTGAATATGTAAGTTCTTTGATGGAAAAATTGGTTTCTAATTATAAAGTGGAGCCAACTAAGGTTGTTTTTAATGGTAAATCTTATGAAGTAAATAAAAATGATGTTCCATTGTTTCAGTTGTGTGCTGATGAACTTGTAAAAATCAAAGGATTATTAGATGAAGAAGTAACTGCTTTAGAAAGCTCTTTACAAAATTATTGTATTGATAACAATGAAATGATTGAAGTTACATTGAATAATCAAACTAAGAAAATTGCTAAAGAGAAAGTTAATGAATTTATTAAAGAAAAAGCTAGATATCAAAATTTATTAGAAAAAAAGGAAGAAATCGATGCTGTTACTTTTGATCAAGCATATTATGATGTATTAAGTGAAGAGGAAAAAGTCAAATATTGTAAAGGTATTTTAAATGAAATTCTTTTAAGGGAAAAGAAAAATCCTGTTCAGTTATATTTAGATGGCCAATTAGTAACAATTGACGCTAGATATACAAAAGCATTTACGATGGCTACTTCAAAGCTTGTTGAAAAAAAATATGGTTTAGATATTTCAATTGATGAAAAAAGAGTATCACAATATAATGATGTAGAAAAAAGAGCTTATTATCGGTTACTTCTTGATGACATATGTGAAAAACCTATTCATGAAAAGGTAGTTAAAATTGTAAATAATAAAACTTATTCTTTTGATAAAAAATATGAATCCTTATTTGATGAAGTAGTAAATCGTTATCAAGACTTAAAGGAAAATAGTAAGAAAAAGAGTTTTGTGACAAAAATACGAAAAGCTAAGAATTTAGAAAAGATTAAAAAAGCAATTAAAACAAGAGCTGTTCAAATTGCTTTTGGAGCCACTGCTTTAGTAGCCGTATTTGCTATGGGAAATAGATTATCGCATCAAGAAGAAAAAGTAGTAATGGAAACGCTTAGTGAAACTACAACTAATGATGATATTATGAATACTTCTAATGAACAAAAAGAAGAAATTGAAAATAAGGTAGAAAATACTCAAAAAGAATCTTTATCTACATTAGGAAGCGTTTATACCTTAGATGATACGACACCAATTTATGAAAATAGGGATTTAACAACGCCTTTAACACCAAAATATGATACAGATTCTTATACAGTAGTTAAAGAACATTATGTAATGCCAGATCAAACGATTGAAACTGTCGATTATCAAGATGAAAATGCAGAAGAAAAAATTGCTGAAATTAAAGCAAATGGTGGTGTTTTACAAAGTGTTTCTGGTGTTGCTCAAAGTGCAGAAGATCATTATTTAGAAAATAATATTCCAACAGGTGTTTTTAAAACGGATACAATTGATTTTCAAAAAAATTTAGAAACGGAATTAAGTAATATAGTGAATGATAATTTAGGAGGAAGAGGCCGTTAAATGAATTACGATGTTTATGATATTTTGACAATTGATGGACAAGAATATGTTGTTGTTTCAAAAGTTTTGGAAGCAAATAAATGGTATTTTTTGTTAAATGAAATTGATGAAGAAGAAAATTTAAAACCAAATGGAATTAAAATATTTGAACAGTCTACTTTAAATAATCTTGAACCAGATGTTTTGTATCCGGTGGAAGATGAAGAAGAATTAAAAAAAGCAACTAATTTACTTAATGCGGTTTTATTAGAAAAATAAAAGAAGAACTTTTTTTCGTTCTTCTTTTTTCTTTGAGAATAAGGAAAAGTAGAAAACTATGGTCCCGTAGGTCCAGTAGGTCCTGTAGGTCCAGTAGGTCCTGTAGGTCCAGTAGGTCCAGTAGGTCCAGTTGCACCAGTAGTTCCAGCAGTACCTTGTGGTCCTGTAGGTCCAGTAGGTCCAGTTGCCCCAGTAGTTCCGGCAGTACCTTGAGGTCCAGTAGGTCCCGTAGGTCCAGTTGCTCCAGTAGTTCCAGCAGTACCTTGAGGTCCAGTAGGTCCAGTAGGTCCAGTTGCACCAGCAGTTCCAGCGGTACCTTGAGGTCCTGTAGGTCCAGTAGGTCCAGTTGCCCCAGTAGTTCCAGCGGTACCTTGAGGTCCCGTAGGTCCAGTAGGTCCCGTTGTACCCGTAGTTCCGGCAGTACCTTGAGGTCCCGTAGGTCCTTGTGGAATTGTTAAATTAAGAGAATACGTATTTCCACCTAAGGAATTTATCGAAGCACTTGCAGTACTACCAGGTGCTCCAGTTGATACAGTTCCTATTGCCAAAGTGATTGCAGGTCCTGTAGCTCCTGTAGGCCCCGTAGGTCCAGTACTTCCAGTTCCGGCAGGTCCAGTCGCACCTGTTGGTCCAGTAGGTCCCGTTGGTCCTGTTGCTCCACTAGGACCTGTACTTCCTGTTCCAGCTGGTCCGGTAGCTCCAGTAGGTCCTGTAGCTCCTGTTGGCCCGGTTGGTCCTGTTGTGCCAGCTGGTCCAGTTGCCCCCGTAGGTCCAGTAGGTCCCGTTGCCCCAGCTGGGATAACAAAATTTAAAATGGCGTTTTCATTTGTCCCGGCATTTACAACAGATGGAGTACTTCCTGGAAGCCCTTCAGTTGTTGTACCAATTGCAACAGTAGCAGGTCCTTGAGGCCCCGTAGGTCCGGTAGGTCCAGTGATTGATCTTGGACTACAACAACATCCTTGATTTGGATGTTTTTTATTATAGTTTTGAACATAATTATAGGCTCTTTGATATTCACTATTGTTATTCATAACCATACTCCTTTCTATGTAAGTATATGTAGAAAATAAAAAAATGCCTGTACATTTTGCCGTAACCTATGATATGCTGGTATCTAAGGAGTTCGGGTATGAAGTTAGTTATTGAAAATTTACAAAAAAGTTTTGATAAAAAAGAAGTATTAAAGAAAATAGATTTTACTTTTGAAAGTGGAAAAATATATGGGTTATTAGGAAGAAATGGTGCTGGTAAAACAACTCTTTTTAATTGTTTAAATGAAGATATTGAAATAGATGCAGGTACTTTTTATTTAGAAGAAAATGGCGAGAAGAAAAAGATTGAAGCACAGGATATTGGATATGTATTATCCACGCCTAATGTTCCTGAATTTTTAACAGGAAGAGAGTTTATTCAGTTTTTCTTAGATATTAATAAAGAAAGAATTGTTGAAATGAAAACACCTGATGAATATTTTGATTTGGTGAAGATTGAAGAGGAAGATCGTGACAAGCTTTTAAAAGATTATTCTCATGGTATGAAAAATAAAATGCAAATGCTTGTTAATATCATTATGAATCCAAAAGTTTTACTTTTAGATGAACCTTTGACTAGTTTTGATGTAGTTGTTGCTGAAGAAATGAAAACTTTATTAAAAAATACGAAAAAAGATCATATTATTATTTTTTCAACACATATTATGGAACTTGCTTTAGATTTATGCGATGAAATTGTTTTGCTTAATAAAGGCGTTTTAGAATTAATTGATAAGAAAAGTACCAAAGATGAATCTTTAAAAGAGAAAATCATTAAGGCTTTACAGGAGGTTTAAATGATAAAGTCGTTTATTCTTTCTAATCGTTTACGAATTACTTATCGGGTGAATAGTTTTATTTATTCCATAAGACAATTTCCAATTATTAAAAAAATTTTGCCAAATCGTTTATATAAAAGTAAAGTTTTAAAAATTTTGGGAATGATTTTTAGTATTTTAATCGAAATTTTGCAGATTTTTTTAGGTAAATTTCTTTATTTATGGCTGATGATTTTTTCTTTTCTTTCTATGTATCAAACTAAAATGACTGATACATATTTGCATATGTTTTTCTTTTTAACATTGGCAGGTGCTCTTTTAAATACCTATATGTTTAATCCAACGAAAGATAAGTATTATGCGATGTTTTTACTTAATATGCCAGCATATGAATATACTTTAAGTAATTATGCGTATTCAATGATTAAAACCATTTTAGGGTTTCTTCCTTTTACTATTTTGTTTGGATATTTACTTGGAATACCTTTATGGATATCTATTCTGATGCCTTTTTTTGTCTGGAGTGTAAAAATGATAGTCGCTTCTATTAACCTTTGGCAGTATGAGAAAAAAAGAAAGGTTATTAATGAAAATCTTCCGCCAAAAATTTATTGGATTTTGGTTTTCGTTTTTCTTCTTTTTGCATACGGTTTACCATTTTTAGGAATTGTTCTTCCTACCTTTGTTTTTTTAATTCTTGCTCTTTGCTTTCTTTTACTAAGCTTTTATGCGGGATATAAAATTAAAACTTTTTCTTTTTATCGTCAAGTATATAAAGAATTACTTTCTAAAAATTCTCTTTATATGGGAAGTAATACTAGTCAAGAAATCATTAAAAATAATTCTTTAAAGAATATTAAATTAGATAAAAAATATACAAGTAATAAAAAAGGTTTTGCTTTTTTTCATGATTTATTTGTAAAAAGACATCGAAAGATTCTTACTTTAGCGATTAAAAAACAAGTTTTTGTGATGTTATTTTTGTTTTTAGGAATAATTGTGGTTTTACTTTTTAATAAAGATATTCATCAAGAAATCAATGCGATGATGCTTACGTATTTACCATATTTTGTTTTTATTATGTATTTGTTAAATCGCGGGCAAACGGTTACTCAAGCCATGTTTATGAATTGTGATCATAGTATGCTTACTTATCGAATTTATCGAACTCCTAAAGTGATTTTAGGAATGTTTAGAGAAAGACTAAAAACACTTATTCTTTTAAATCTTTTTCCAGCTTTTATTTTGGGTGTTGCTCTTCCTATTTTGTTATTTATTACAGGTGGTACGGATAACCCTTTAAATTATGTTGTTTTGTTTGTTTCTATTATAGCAATGAGTATTTTCTTTTCTGTACATTATCTTGTTATGTATTATTTATTACAACCTTATAATGTCGAGACGGAAATGAAAAGTAGTACCTATACCGTTGTTCAGTGGCTTACTTATTTTGTTTGTTATTTTATGATTGATTTACATTTGCCAACATTTTCTTTTGGCATCGCGGTTAGTTTGTTTTGTATTTTTTATTCTATTATTTCTTTGTTTTTGGTTTATCGTTTGGCGCCTAAAACCTTTAAATTAAGAAGATAAAGATTATACCTAAAATGGTTTCAAAGATTCGATAAATGAAAAAAGTTTTATAAGAAATATTGGTATCACTTAAAATACCTTTAATTTGTAAGTGAATAGACAAGCCTCCAAAACTGATAAATGTGATGGCTAATAGTTCTTTAGCTTCGTTGGAAATATTTGCTTTAATTAACGAATTTAGGCCTTGGCTAATTTCTAGCGTACCACTTAATAAAGGGGTATTTAAAGGATTAATCATTTCATTAATAATAAAGAAAACGCTGATGGAGCCTAAAATAAATAGTAAAGTGTTCATAGCTTTTTTGATACTGTTTGAAAGAAAATTACCAAAATTTTCTTTTTCTTTTGGAGGTATTTCAGTGAAAGTATAGGTTTTCTTGCGAGTTAAAAAGGCAATGAAAAGATTTAAAAAATAAGGAAGAAGGATAAGTTTTAAAACGGTAGATAAATCATTTGGAAAAATTAAAGAAAGCATCGTATATAAAAATAAGGGATTACTAAAAAAAGAAAAACCTAAAATATGGCTAGCTTCTCCAGCATCTATTTTTCCTTCTTTGTGTAAACTAGAAATGGCATAGGCATTTGATGGTGAACCTGAAAAAGAAGAAAGAAAAAACAAGAATGCTCCATAAGGACTCGTATGAAAGATTTTGACCCAAAAACTACCAAATATTTTAGCAAAAAGAGAAGGTAAGTCAAAATAAATAAACAAATCACATAAAATCATCATAGGAAATAAGGAAGGAAAAAGTTTCGTTATAAATAAGGTACAGGCATCTATAATCGCTGTATGAATTTCTAGATTGTTTTTAAAAAGCAAAATGGTGCATATGCTTAAAAGAGGAACATAAAGGATATTTTTTTTCATAGTAAAGTGTATGCCAAAAGTAAGAAGAAAAATAGTAAAGATAAAGAAAAAATGATATAATGGCTTGGAGAGGATGGATGTTTACGAAGAAAATTACAGAAAGTATTAAGAAGTTTTTTAAAGAAAATTATAAATTTATCCTAATTTTACTTATCATTTTACTTGTTTTTCAAGTAGAATTACCTTATAAAATATATACACCAGGGGGAATGGTGAATTTAAGTGATCGTATAAGTGTTGAGGGGGGCTATACTTCGGAAGGTGAGCTTGGAATGGCTTATGTTTCGATGGTAAGAGGAAGCGTACCTTTTTTACTTTTATCTTATATTATTCCTGATTGGGACATCGTAGCGGAAAGTGAAGTTACGTATGATAATCAAAGTTTTGAAGAAACTTTAAAGGCAAATCAAATTGCCACGAAACAATCTATTGATTCGGCGATTATCTCGGCTTATAAAGAAGCGGGTATGCCCTTGTCGATTCATAAAGAAAATGTAAATGTAACTTACATTGATAATAAAGCACAGACGGATATTAAGTTATTTGATCAAATTCTTTCTGTTGAAGGTCAAGAATTGTCTTCAACTGATGAGCTACGAACTATTATTAATGAACATGAAAAAGATGAAGAAATTTCCATTTTAGTACTTAGAAATGAAGAAGAAGTAGAATGTAAAGCCAAAATTTATGAAGATAATGGAACTTTAAAAATTGGGGTGGCTAT
Organism: uncultured Bacilli bacterium; assembly: GCA_944345045.1. GTDB lineage: Bacteria > Bacillota_I > Bacilli_A > RF39 > UBA660 > Ventrenecus. Next base: position 10,275 of record CALVMI010000024.1, read on the forward strand.
AACCGTTACTTATGACTATGAAGAAGATCCTAAGGCTTCTATTGAAATGAAACAAAGTGAATCTGGGCCTTCTGGTGGTCTTATGATGAGTTTAGCTATTTATGATGCTTTAACCGAAGAAGATATTACAAAAGGTAAAAAAATCATTGGTACAGGGACAATTGATATAAATGGCAATGTTGGTGAGATTAGTGGTGTTAAATATAAACTTATTGGAGCTGTGAATAATGATGCCGAAGTCTTTTTAGTTCCCGAAGGAAATTATGAAGAAGCAAGACAAATAAAAGAAGAAAAAGGTTATGATATTACTTTAATTTCGGTAAGTACTTTAGAAAGTGCTTTGAATGCCTTAAAAAATCTATGAATAAAACTTTAAATTCTTTCTCATAAATAAAGAGAAAGGATTTTTTATATGGCAAAACATAAAGTAGAAATAACAGGGGTAAATACAAGTAATTTAAAAGTTTTATCAAATGAAGAACAAATGATGTATTTTAAAAAAATGCATGAAGGAGATCAAGAAGCAAAAGAAATTTTAATTAATGGAAATTTAAAATTGGTTTTAAGTGTTTTAAAACGTTTTCATAATCATAAAGATAATATGGATGATTTGTTTCAAGTAGGTGTAATTGGGCTTATTAAGGCTATTGATAATTTTGATCCTTCTTTAAATTTAAAACTTTCTACGTATGCAATTCCTTTAATTATGGGAGAAGTAAAACGTTTTTTACGAGATAATCAAAGTTCGATAAGAGTAAGTAGGGGAATGAAAGATTTTGCATATCAAATTTTAAATTTTAAAGAAAAATATTTACAAAAAAATGGCTATGAACCTAGTAATGAATTATTAGCCAAACATTTTCATGTTTCTCTTTTTCAAATAAGTAATGCCCTAGATTCTTTAAAAGATCCGGTGAGTATTTTTGAACCTATTTATAATGATGGTGGTGAACCTATTTATTTAGAAGATCAGTTGGCCGCTAAAAAAGAAACAACAGAAGAAAGAGATAATCTTTTATTATTAAAAAAAGCTTTAATTAAACTAAAAGAAAGAGAAAAAAGAATTTTGATAGATCGTTATATTGTAGGAAAAACTCAAATAGAAATTGCTGAAAGATTAAATATAAGTCAAGCTCAAGTATCAAGAATTGAGAAAAATGCGGTTAATCATATGAAAAGATTAATGAAGTAAAGAGACACAAAATGGCTTGTAAGAAGAAGGAAAAAACGTTATACTATATATAAGTATAGAAAAAAAATAAAAAAGTTTTTAAAACATCTTGACAATGGGGAGGGGGTAGTCATGGTATAATAGAAACATAGAAAGGATACTAAAAAATGAAATTAGAAAAATATAAACCAAAAGATCCAAAGAAAATAGGAATTACCATATTTACAGTTGTTTGTGTTTTATTAGTAGCAGGAGTGTTTTTATATACCTCATTTGCATCATTTGAAACAAATGAAACTTTTAATATTATAAAAGGAGAAGTACAAGATCCAGGAGATCTATATTTTGCTTTTTATATCGATGATGAAATAAGTAGTAGAATGCCTCAGAAAGGTGAAGGATATGTATTAGATACCGAGAAGACAACCTGCACAAATGG
>CALVMI010000025.1 GCA_944345045.1 uncultured Bacilli bacterium
ATTTTGGAATCCACACAAAATAAGCCTCTACAGCTTCTTCTGGAATTGTTGCTCCTACAGCATAATTATTGTTGGTACTTTCATCTTTTAATATAATTGCATTGGCCCATATCTTTTCTTCATAACTATACCATTTACTGCCCAAATCTGCTCTTTTTACTGTGCCATCACTTTCAATTGTTACAGCTATTAATGGCTCTTCTAAGACCGGATAAGCTCCATTTAAGATACTCTCATTGTATTCTGTTTTAAAATATAAATTACATCTGACAGGGTAATTACTTACATTTTTAATAATTGGACTCCATGAACTATAGTCCCAAACTATATATGCCTCATTCGTACATGTGCTTTTTTCTTCATCAAAAACATTTCCTTCTTTGGAAGGAATACTATTTGTTTTTGTTTCATTTAAATATATGGCTAGATTGATATTTTCGTTTTTTATTATTTCTTGTTCTGGGTGTTTATTATTAGCTATACCCCCCCCCAGAACAATCAAACTGGCAAGAAGGATACCTAAAATTATGACTTTTTTCATAAGTTTGATCCTCTCTTCTATTAAAACAATTATAGCAAAAAAAGAGACCCTTTTAAAGTCTCAATCGAAAATTATTTAGAAACACTAAATCCTAATGCTTCTATTTTTCTCATTATCTCATTAATAACTTTTTCGTTTTTAACTGATAATAGTAATTTTTTATCTTCTATTGAAATTATAAATGAATCAATTCCTTTAATAGATGATAAAACATTTTTTATTCTATTCACGCATCCTTCACATTCTATCCCTTTAATATTTAATTCAAATTTTTTCATTTTTCACTCTCCCAAATCTTAATGCATTTAATACCACTGTTAAACTACTAAAAATCATTGCTATACTGCCAAACATAGGTGTCATACTTATTCCAATATTACTGAATAACCCCATGGCAATTGGAATCATACAAAGATTATAGAAAAACGCCCAGAATAGATTTTGCTTAATAACTTTATAGGATTGTTTACTTATGGCAATTAAATCGATAATGTTGTTGATGTCATTTTTCATTAAAATAACATCAGCAGAATTCATAGCAATATCGGTACCATCATTGACACTAATACCTATGGTTGCATTAACTAATGCCGGAGCGTCGTTTATTCCATCACCGACCATAATAACTTTTTTACCTTTTGCCGTTAATTGTTTGATATGCTCGGCTTTATCTTGTGGTAGAACATTTGCTATAACTTTTTTTATTCCAAGCTCTTGAGCAATTATTCTAGCAGTAATGTCATTGTCGCCAGTTAGCATAATAACTTCGATATTATTTTCAGCAAATTTATGAATAACATCTTTTATATTTGGCCTTATAATATCTCGAACACCAATTAGACCAATAATCCTTTTATTTTCAATAATGTAAATTATGCTACACCCGTTTCTAACAAGATAGTCATAGTCTTTTATATTATTGTTTTTAATCTTCAATTTAGTTAACAACTTATCATTTCCTAGATAATAGTTATGTTCATTTATTTTTCCATAAATACCAAGGCCACTTAATGTTTTAAAATTGCTTACGCCTAATTTTTGACTTATCTTAAATGCCGTGCTAATAGGATGTGATGATTTTTTTTCGATGTTAGCAACAATATTTAAGAGGCTATTATCATCATACTTGGCGTAATTAAAAAAATTAAATATATTTAATTTGCCGAGAGTTAAGGTTCCGGTTTTGTCAAAGACAACAGTATCAATAATTCTAGCATTTTCTAAAGTTTCACTATTTCTTAAAAACAAACCTTTTTTGGCACATAAACCGTTACTTACGACTACCACTAACGGAACAGCAAGTCCTAAAGCACATGGACAAGCGACAACAAGAATTGTAACCATGTGAAGCAATGCTTTTTCAATTGGTAAACCACCGATCATTTGAATAATAAATGTTAAAACAGAAATAACAAGAATAATTGATACAAAATAACCACTAATTTTATCCGCTAATTTTTGAATTTTACTTTTAGTATTTGTAGCCTCAATAACCATTTTTACTATTTCGGATATAGTTGATTCTTTGCCAATTTTTTTAGCTCTATATTCAATATAGCCATCATAACTAATCGAACCCGCAATAACTTTACTGCCTTTTTCTTTTAATACTGGAACGCTTTCACCAGTAATAAAACTTTCATCAACATAAATTTTTCCACTTTCTACAATACCATCTACAGCAATCTTACTTCCCGATTTACAAATTAATAAATCATCTTTTTGCACTTCATCTATGGACGCTATCTTTTCCTTGGAATTTGTTTTTATTATTGCTGTTTTTGGGGTAATTGTTACTAATTTTTTTAAGGCGTCTTTTGTCTTATCCTTGCTTATATCTTCAATAAATCTTCCTAGTTTAATAAAGTAAATAACCATGCAAGTTGATTCAAAGTATAGGCTTCCGAGATATTCTTTTGCTCCAAATAATATATTAATATATCCGTAAAGACTATATGCCAAACTAAATAATACACTAAACATTACTAAAGTATCCATGTTAGGCATTTTATGAAATAAATTTTTGATGCCATTTTTTAAGATATCATATCCATACCATAAGAAGATAAATGTTATTAATAACATTACAGATGCTAAAATAATCGGATAATCATGATTAACAAAAGGAATACGAGGCAAATTTAACATCGGTCCCATAAAAATATACATAATAAATAAAATTAAGATTCCGAAAAAAATTAATTTTACTTTATCTAATTTATTTATTTCTATATCATCTATTCTCTTAAATTCTCCTAAGCTTACAAATCCAGCTTCTTTTATATAGCCCTCTATAGTTTTTTGGTTTTTATTTTCATATTCAATTGTAGCAATAGATAACACTAAATTTACATTGGCATTTTTTATACCTGGTTGTTTATTTAAATATTTTTCTAATCCTGATGAACAAGCACTGCAAGTCATACCACCTATTTTTAAAACTATTTTTTTCATAGAAACATCACCTAATTATTTTGAAAATTCAATTTTTAAAATTCTAAGGGCATTTATGATTGCTAAAACCGATACTCCTACATCAGCAAATACGGCTGCCCACATACTAGCAATACCTAAAGCGCTTAATATTAATACAGCTACTTTTACAGCAATTGCAAATACTATATTTTGTTTTACAATTCGCATTGTTTTTTTAGAAATTAAGATAGAACTAGCAATTTTAGATGGCTCATCCGTCATTATAACAACATCTGCCATTTCAACGGCTGCATCACTACCTAAAGCCCCCATAGCAACACCTATATCTGCCAAAGCGAGAACAGGAGCATCATTAATACCATCACCGATAAATACTAGTTTGCCATTAGCTGATTTTTTAGCCATTAATTTTTCGGTCCAAGCAACTTTATCAGTCGGAAGTAATTCCGAGTGGCACTCATCTAAACCAAGCTCATGGGCGACACTTTCGCTAATGTTTTTGCGATCACCGGTTAACATCACAATGTTTTTAACATTGTTTTCTTTAAATAATTTCACTGCTTTATAAGCATCATCTTTAATCTTATCAGCAATCAAAATTGTTCCGGCAAATTTATCATCTATTGCCACATAAACAATCGTTCCAAGTTTTTCGCTTTTTTTAAAATCAATATTATGTTCTTGCATTAGTTTTTCATTACCAACTAAAACTGTTTTTCCGTCAATTTTTGCTTTAATGCCTTTGCCAGCTATTTCCTCTGTTTTAGTAACGAGTTTATTATCTATTTCTTTTTTATATGCTTGTTTTAAAGATTGGGATATAGGATGATTAGAAAAATTTTCAGCATAAGAGGCATATCTTAATAAATCATGATTAGAATATCCAATTGCATTAATTTCTTGTACTTTAAACACGCCTTCTGTTAATGTTCCTGTTTTATCACAAACGATAATTTCTGTATTTGATAATGCTTCTAAATAATTACTACCTTTTATCAAGACACCAATTTTAGAAGCAGCACCTATTCCACCAAAAAAAGATAATGGAATAGAAATAACTAAAGCACATGGACATGAAACAACTAAAAATGAAAGGGCCCGGTATAGCCAATCGCTAAATGTTGCATCATTTATTACAAGTGGCGGGATGAATGCTAGTAAAAGGGCTAATACAACAACAATCGGTGTATAATATTTGGCAAATTTGCTAATAAAATTTTCTGATTTTGATTTTCTACTACTGGCATTTTCAACTAAATCTAAAATCTTACTAACCGTTGATTCTTCAAACTTTTTAGTAACCTTAATTTTAAGAATACTATCAGCGTTTATACATCCACTTAATACTTCATCATTTATAATAGCCTTTCTCGGCATAGATTCTCCAGTTAATGCTTGGGTATTTAGCATTGATTCTCCCTCAACTATCGTTCCATCTAAGGGAATTTTTTCGCCTGGTTTTACCAGTATAATTTCTCCTATATTTACTTCATCTGGGTCAACTTTTTCAATTTCTTTATTGCGATAAACGTTGGCATAGTCTGGTCTTATATCCATAAGAGCTGCAACTGATTTTCTTGATTTATCCACTGCATAACTTTGAAACAATTCTCCAATTTGATAGAAGAGCATTACCGCACAAGCTTCGGGAAATTCGCCAATGCAAAAAGCTCCTATAGTTGCAATGGTCATTAAAAAGTTTTCATCAAAAACCTTACCTTTAAAAATATTTCTTATTGCTTTTAATACAATATCATATCCTATAATAATATAGCTAACTATAAAAAGAATACCGTTAAGTTCATTATCAAACTTTATCAAAAATGAGATAATAACTAGTATTAGCGAAATAATTATTCTGATTAATTGCTTATTCAATTTTTTGTCCATCTAGGCTAAACCTCCTCAATACTTACACTAGGCTCAGTCTTCTTGATAATTTTTCTTATTCTTTCAATTGCTTCTATTTTTACATCTTCACAGCATTCAAAAATTAATTTTTGAGTCATAAAACTAATGCTTACATTATATATAATATCAATTTTTTGTAAAGCTCTTTCTAATTCATTTGCACAATTGGCACAGTCTAAGCCTTTAATTTTAAATTTATACTTATTCATTTCAATCCTTCTTTCTTGCTTATTTAATTTTTATGGTTAATATGTTCTAAACCTATTTCAAACAACTTAACAATATGGTCATCATCTAACGTATAGTATACTTCTTTGCCACTTCGCTTACATTTTACAATATTGCTTTTTCTTAAGATAGCTAATTGATGCGAAATAGCAGATTTAGTCATATTAAGTACATTTGCCAGATCACAAACACACATTTCATTTTGATCTAACGCAAATAAGATTTTGCATCGTGTTGTATCTCCTATAAGTTTAAATAAACATGCCAGCTTGTTAAAAGTCTTTTCATTAGGCATTCTTTGCAATACTTCATCAACTATTTTTTGATGAATAACATTACAATCACAAGAAAATTCGTTTCTAGCCATAAATTTCCTCCAATAATAATATATGTGTTTAGTTGAAGTTTAGTTCAACTGTTATAATTATAGTTGAACAGTTATTCAATTGTCAATGGCAATACTATTAAAGAATTAAAAATTTTGGAATTATAGCCACCTTCAAAATATTAATTAGAAAAATGAAAATGGGATTATAGCAAAAAAAAGAGACCTTTTTAAAGAAGTCACTGAAAAAGTAATGAAATAAAAAAATGATATTTAGAATCTATTTCTATTTATCATTTTTTTATTTAAATTTTCATATAAAAGAAAATATTCTTTCTATTTTTCTACTTTTATTAGCTTTTTTTCTT
>CALVMI010000026.1 GCA_944345045.1 uncultured Bacilli bacterium
TCAAAATGTTTAATAAATAAAAATTAGTTATTATTTAATATAATTGGAATAAAATAAAGAAAAACTCAAGTTTGATAAACTTGAGTTTAATTTCTTAATTGGTGTCCCCTTAGGGATTCGAACCCTAGACCCACTGATTAAGAGTCAGTTGCTCTACCAACTGAGCTAAGGAGACAAACTGCATATAAATAATAGCATAAGTGAAGAAAAAAAACAATAGTAAAAATAAAAAAAGCCCTTTTATAGGCTTTTAATAGTTGGTTACTGTACGAAGTGTAGATAAAAAGTTTTCCATTATCGTAAAGTAGTTTTCATTAGCCGCGCGATCTTCTTCGGTTAGTGTATTCATCATGTGAACGCTCATGGTTGTCGCGCTTGTTTGGGTTGTAATTTCATTAATTAATTCGTTTGATGTTTCAGTGCTTTTGACAATAAGATAACGATAGGTGCCTGAATTAAAATTGTTTTTTAATGTAGTTAAACTAGCACTGCCATTTTCGTAGTCTTCTAAGGAAACAACTTCAAATCCATAGTCTTTTAAAAATTTAAAAACATTTGATGATACCACAAGAGTATTTCTTCCTCTTGCTTTAGCTTCATTGGCAATACTTCGAATATCTGCATCCATGATAGATAGCTGTTCTTTTAAGATTTCGTATTGAGCATCAATTTCTTCATTAATGTATTTTGTACCAATTTGTTCTTCTAAATTATCTTTAATATTTGAGGCAAGCATCAGATAATTACTTGGGTTTAGCCATAGTTCTTCGATTCCATATTTTATTTTTAAAGAATAGGCTGCATCAATTACTTTTAATTTTCGATTGCTATTTGATAAGTCTTTGGCAATTTCTTTTTCATCGCTTGTTCCGTTGTAGATAAAAATGTCACCCTTACTGTAAGTGTTTTTTTGTAAATCGGTAAGTACATAGGTTGATACATCTGTACCATTTGGATAGATGGATTCGATATTTGAATGATTTCCATACAGAATATTTGTTAAATACTCAATAGGATAGGTCGTTGCATAAATGGTTAAATTTTCATAATTATTGCACCCAGTGAGTAAGAATACACCGATAACCATTAAAAGAATTTTTAAAGTTTTTTTCATTTTTTTACTCCTTTTTAAGTGGCTGATAGCCGTATAACCCGCCTGGGCGACATTTTGATATTCTTATTATTCCTAATTTTATTCCTTTTAAAACTCCATAGTACTCGATTGCTTCAATCATGTATTCACTACAGGTTGGAATACACCTACAAAAGCTATGTGAAGACAGTGGCGTGCATTGATAAAGTCTTATTAGGAATATACAAAACTTTTTCAAATAATCACCTAGAAGTATTGTACTACAAAAAAGATTACTTGTAAAACAACTTTTTCTTGTAGTATAATGTTTTTGGTGAAAGTAGGGTTATTATGGACTTTAAAGATTTTTTTAAAAAATATCAAGTTACTTTAAAAAATCCAGAACTTATGCAAGTTGCTTTTACGCATAGTTCTTATTCTAATGAAAATCATACGAATAATTATGAGAGATTAGAATTTTTGGGCGATGCAGTTTTAGAACTTATTACAAGCGAATATTTTTATTTACATACGGATTTAAAAGAGGGGGATATGAGTAAAACAAGGGCTTCTTTTGTTTGTGAAAATGCCCTTGCTACTTACGCAAGAGAAATAGGCTTAGATAAGTTTATTTTAGTTGGTCATGGTCAAGAAGGCAATGTGAATGACACGATTGTCGCGGACGTTTTTGAAAGTGTTTTAGGTGCGATTTACTTGGACTGCGGTTTTGATGTGGCTAAACGTTATGCTGATCAAATTATTCTTCCTTATATAAAGAAAGGCGCTCATTTTTTGGGGGATTACAAATCTATTTTACAAGAGATGGTTCAAACAACTAGACAAAGTTTAACCTATGAACTTGTAGATGAAAAAGGCCCAGCACATGATAAGACATTCAAAGTAAATGTTATTATTGATGGTATTGTTTATGGAACAGGTGTTGGTAAGAGCAAAAAAGAAGCAGAACAAAAAGCAGCATATGATGCTTATCAGAAAAGGGCGAGATAAGATGAAATTAAAAAGTATACGAGCTTATGGTTTTAAATCTTTTGCCGATAAAATGGAAATGGAATTTAAAACAAATATTACGGCAATTGTAGGGCCTAATGGTTCAGGAAAAAGTAATATTGTAGATGCGATTCGTTGGGTTTTGGGAGAACAATCTGTTAAGAGTCTTCGTGGCTCTAGTTCTATGAGTGATGTTATTTTTAAAGGAAGTGAAACTAGAGCCCCTTTTAAAAGATGTGAAGTTGCTTTAACCTTTGATAATGAAGATCATTTTTTAAATACGGATTTAGAAGAAGTAGAAATTAAACGTGTCCTATATTATACAGGAGAAAATGAATATTTTATTAATAATACTAAAGTAAGATTAAAAGATGTCACAAATATTTTATTAGATAGTGGTATGGGTAGTGATGCTTATAACATTATAAGTCAAGGAAATATTGAAGCGATAGTTAATTCTAAACCTTTGGAAAGACGAGTTATTTTAGAAAGTGCCGCGCAAGTTTTAAAATATAAAAATAGAAAAAATGAAAGTCTTAGAAAGCTAGAAAAAACTAAAGATAATTTAGAAAAAGTAGATTTGATTATTAAAGAACTTGAAACAACTGTTTTACCTTTAAAAGAACAAAGTGTTGTTGCTAAAAAATATTTAGAACTAGAAAAAGATTTACAAAATTTGGAAATTTCTTTAACGGTTCATGATTTGACGGATATTCATGATCGTTTTGATGAACTAGTTCGTAAAAGAGAAAAACTTACAGATGAAAGAGCTTCTTTGAATACGAAAAATAGCAGTAAATCCTCGGTTATTCAAAAACTAGAACTTACTTTATTAGATCTAGAAAATAAAATAGAAGAAGAAAATGCTCATTATTTATCATTAAATGAACGGATTCATAAATTGCAAAATGAAAAAACGCTTTTACAAGAAAGACAGAAATATGAAATTTCCGAAGAAAAAATTAATGAAAACTTAATGTCTTTAAAAGAAGAAGAAAGTCGTTTAGAAAAAGAAAGAGCGACTTTTGAAAGAGAGATTGCTAAAATAGAAGAATCTTTACAAAATTATGAAAAAGATTTACAAGAAATTGATGAAGAACTAACGGTTCAGAAGCTTAAATATCAAAAATTTCATCAAGAATATGAAAATCAAATTCATGAAGAATTGGTAATGAAAAATCGAATTTCTATTTTAGAAAATACTATGGAAAATGATCCGAATTATTCTGCCGCGATTAAAAATGTTTTGAATCATCCGCGCTTAAAAGGAATTCATAATACGATTGGACACCTTTTGGAAGTTCCTTCTGAGTATAGTACGGCGATAGATGTAGCTTTAGCATCTTCAGCTAATTTTATTGTTGTGGATACGACGAAAAATGCAGAGGAGGCTATTCATTATTTAAAAGAGAATAAACTTGGTCGCGCAACGTTTTTTCCACTAGATACCATTAAAAGTCGCTTGATTCCTGAATCTATATTACAAATGGTTCAAAAGTCTTCTGGATTTATTGGTGTAGCTAGTGATTTGCTTTCTTTTGAATCAAAATATCGTGATATTATGGAAAATCAATTAGGGCAGGTTTTAGTTGTTAAAGACTTTTCTTCCTTAGAGGAAGTGGGAAAACTTATTAATCATAAATATCGTATTGTAACTTTAGATGGCGAGATTAGTCATGTCGGTGGTTCTCTAACCGGGGGTTCTTTAAAGAAAAGTACTAGTTCTTTAAGTTTGAAAGCAGAAATTTCTACTTTACGAAAAAATTTGGAACGATTAGAAGAAACTTTAATAAATGATCGGAAAACAGAAGAGGAATTTTTAGAACAAGTATCTTCTTTGGAAGAAAAAAGAAAAGATATTTTGTTACAGAAAAATGTTTTCTTAGATTCTTTAGGAAAAAAGGAAAGAGAAAAACATGCACTTGATGAAAAATTAGAGGCGATTGCTTTAGATATTGCGAGCGATTCTTCTTTAAAAGAAGGAAGCTTGGATGAGAGTTTCGCTGGTCTTATGAAGACAATTACTGAAGCAGAAATCGCTCGTGATGCTAGCGAGAAAAAGCTTGAAGAGTACAAAGTGAAAAAAAGTGAGGTTTCTTCTCAAATTTCTGAATTAGAGATGGAAAATAAGAAATTTTCTAGTTTGGTTTATCAAATTGATCAGTCTTTAAAAGAATGTGAAATTGATATGGGGAAAATGGAAACCCAAATGGATTATATGTTAACTTTGTTAAGTGAGACATATCATTTGACTTATGAAAAAGCGAAAATGGATTATGTTTTGGATTTAGATAGTGAAATTGCTCGTTTTAAAGTATCTAGTTTGCGAAAAGAAATGAAAAGTTTGGGAACTGTAAATCTGGGAAGTATTGATGAGTTTGAACGGTTAAATACTCGTTATGAGTTTTTGAAAAATCAAAAAGATGATTTAGAAAAAGCTTGTACAGATTTATTAGAAATTATATCCGAAATGGATGAAATAATGATTACTCGTTTACAAGATGCTTTTGCAAAAATTCAAGCAGAATTTTCCAAAGTTTTTCATAAGATGTTTAAAGGTGGCACCGGAAATTTAATTTTGACTGATCCTGATAATATTTTAGAAACGGGAATTGATATTGTGGCTGAACCTCCTGGTAAAAAACTTAATAATATTCAATTACTTTCTGGTGGGGAGAAGACTTTAACGGCCATATCTTTACTATTTGCTATATTAAATGTTTATCCGGTTCCTTTTTGTGTTTTAGACGAAGTGGAAGCGGCTTTAGATGAAGCTAATGTAGATACGTTTGGTAAATATTTGCAAGAACAAAAGGATAAAAGTGAATTTATTTTAATTACTCATAAGAAAAGAACAATGGAATATGCGGATACATTATATGGAATTACGATGCAAGAACAAGGTGTTTCTAAAGTGGTAAGTGTAAAATTGGAAGGGCAAGAATAAAATGAAGAAAAAAGCGTTTGTTTTGGGAATGGCTAGAAGTGGTTATGAAGCAGCCAAACTTTTAGCTAAAGATTATGATGTTTTAGTAACAGATATGAAAGAGCAAGATGAAGAAAAAGTAAAAGAATTAGAAAGGATGGGAGTTTCGGTATGTATTACAGATGATGCTTTATCTTTGTTTGATTCTTCTTATGATTTGGTTGTCAAAAATCCTGGAATTAAGTATACTCATCCGGTAGTTGTGGAAGCTAAAAAACAGCAAATTTCTGTTATTAATGAATTAGAACTTGCCTTTCTACATTTTCCTTTAGATGTAACTGTTATTGGTATTACAGGTTCTAATGGAAAAACGACTACAACGACTCTTGTATACGAAATGTTAAAGGAAGATGGAAAAAGTGTTTTATTAGGTGGAAATATTGGTGTACCTGTTTGTCATTTACTAAAAGAAATGAAACAATCAGATTATGTAGTACTAGAAGTAAGTGATCATCAGTTATGCGATGTGAAAGATTTTAAAACTCATATTAGTGTTTTAACGAATCTTTTTCCCGTTCATTTAGATTTTCATGATTCTTATGATCGTTATAAAGAAATGAAAAAACGTATATTTGCGCATCATACAAGTAATGATTTAGCCATTATAAATAAAGAAAATGAAGATTCCCTTCTTTTAACACGTGATCTGGTTAGTAAAAAAGAATATTTTAGTAGTAAAACAAATCAAGCTTCATGTTATTTAAAAGATGAGGCTATATATTATAAAGAGGAAAAAATATTGGATACGCAAGAAATTTTATTAAAAGGAGTTCATAACTATGAAAATATTATGGCTGCTATTTTAGTTGCTAAGGCTTGTGATGTGAAAACTTCTAGTATTCAGAATGTTTTAAAAAGTTTTAAAGGGGTGGAGCATCGTTTGGAATTTGTAAGAGACTATCAAGGTGTTTCTTATTATAACGATAGTAAAGCTACCAATTGTGAGTCAACCAAAATTGCTTTGAATTCTTTTGATCGACCAACAATTCTTATTTTGGGAGGCTTAGATCGGGGACACTCTTTTGCCGATTTAAAGATCGCGATGAGTCATGTTATTTATGTCGCGTGCTATGGTGAGACAAAAACTCGAATTAAAGAATTTTGTGATTCTATTTCTGTGCCATGTCAGATGTTTGAGACCCTTCGTGAGGCAACCAGTTCTGCTAAAAATAAAGCGAAAAAGGGTGATGTTGTCTTACTTAGTCCAGCTTGTGCTTCATGGGATCAGTATGATTCTTTTGAAAAACGTGGCGAGGAATTTAAGAAAATTGTTTTAGAATTGGGGGAGAAATAATGGATATCAAAAAATATCATCATATTTATATGATTGGAATTGGTGGTATATCAATGTCTGGAATTGCTGAGATCCTTGCTAATTGGGGATTTCTTGTTTCTGGATCTGATCGTGTTTCATCAGCGCAAACGAAGTATTTAGAAGAGCATCGTGTTAAAGTAAACATTGGTCAAAGTAAAGAAAATATTACCAAAGATATTGATTTAATTGTTTACACCGCGGCGATTAAAGAGGATAATCCTGAATTACAACAAGCACGAGAGATGGGGATTTTATGTGTTGAACGTGGTGAGTTTTTAGGAGAACTTACGAAATTGTTTTCAAAATCGATTGGTATTTCGGGAACGCATGGCAAAACAACGGTAACAAGTATGGTTTCGATGATTTTCCTTGCCGCAAATTTGGATCCAACGATTCAAGTAGGAGCTGTTCTTCCAGCTATTGAAGCAAACTATAGAGTTGGAAAAAGTGATTATTTTATTATTGAAGCTTGCGAATATGCCGATTCTTTTTTGAATTTTCAATTAGAGAGTGCTATTGTTTTAAATATCGATAATGATCATATGGAATATTTTAAAACAATGGAAAATATGGAAAAAAGCTATCAAGAATATGTTTCGCATCTTCCTTCTTCTGGGGTCCTTGTTTTAAACGGTGATGATCCAAGATGCCGACATCTTTTAAAGTATACCAAGGCTCATGTTTTGTTTGTCGGTCAAAATGAAGGTGATTTTACTTACCGTAATGTTTCTTTTGATCTTGATGGTCGAGCTTCTTTTGATGTATATCATAACCAAAGTTTTTATGGTCATATTTCTTTAGGAGTTTCTGGTAAACATAATGTTTTAAATAGTTTGTGTGCTCTTGCACTTTGTGATTTTTATCAAATTCCGTTGGCTTCTATTCAAAAAGGATTAAAAGATTTTACAGGTGCTGCTAGAAGAATGGAATATAAAGGTCTTTTTATGGGGGCTAGAGTATATGATGATTATGCACATCATCCAACAGAGGTTTTAGCAACTGCCAAGACCGTTAAAATGAAAAATTATCGTGAATCGTGGGCTATTTTTGAATGCCATTCTTATAGTAGAATGAAAGATCATTTGCAGGATTTTGCTCATAGTCTTTCTTTCTTTGATCATGTGATTGTTGCCAACATTTATGCGGCTAGAGAAAACAATATTTATGGTGTCACAGAAGATGATTTGGTTTTACTTTTACAAGAATCTGGTGTAGATGCTATTCATTTGCAAACCTATGAAGAAATGAAATCTTATTTAGAAAAACGTGTTAAAGAAAATGATTTATTAATTACAATAGGTGCTGGAACAATTACGAATTTTGCTAAGGAACTTGTCAAATAAAGGACGAGTTCTTTTTTTTAAATAAAGAATATGATACTATAAGTACAGGAAGTGATTCAATTGATAAAATATGAAACGGATTCAAGAAAGGTCCAAGCTGGGCAAACTTTCGTAGCTATTAAAGGATATACAGTTGATGGCCATGATTTTATTCATGATGCCATTAAAAATGGGGCCACAAAGATTATCGCTGAAAGAGAAGTTGATGTTTCAGTTCCAGTAGAAGTAGTTGATGATACCCAAAGGTATTTAAAAGAAGTTTTGGTTCGGGAATACAGTCCTTTATTAAAAAAGTTAAAAATTATTGGAGTTACAGGAACAAATGGCAAAACAACAACTTGTTATTTAACTTATGAGCTTTTTAAAAAATTGGGTGTGAAAGTTGCCTATATGGGAACTATTGGTTTCTTTTTTGAAGATATGGAAATTTCTCTTCCCAATACAACACCAGAGATTTTAACTATTTATAAGCTTTTTTTAGATGTTTTAGAAAAGGGATGTACGACAATTGTCATGGAAGTAAGTAGTCATGCTTTATCTTTAGAAAGAATAGCAGGCTTAGAGTTTAGTATTGGAGTTTTTACTAATTTAACTGAAGATCATTTAGATTATCATAAAACGATGGAAAATTATTTGAGTGCTAAATTGCGTATTTTAGATTATATGGATCCTAATGGTATATTTATTGTTAATGCTGATGATCCAGCTAGTTCTTCCTTTTCTTCAAAGTATGCTCATACAGTTAGTTTAGGCTTAAAGGAAAGTACATATCAGATTTTAAATTATCAAATCTATCCTGATCATACGAGCATCTCTTTTACTTATCAAAATACAACCTATGAATGTGAAACAAATTTAACAGGAATGTTTAATATTTATAATTTTTTGACGTCTTTAGCCATTCTTCATGAATATGGGTTTTCTCTTATGGAAATTTTAAAAAAATCTTTAGAAATTTATCCGCCAAGAGGAAGATGCGATACCATTAAAGTGCTTGATGGCTATGTAGTCATTGATTATGCACATACACCAGATGCGGTAGAAAAAATGATCGATACGTATAGAACTGTTGGTCATGGAAGAATTATTACTTTGATTGGCTGTGGTGGCGATAGAGATCCGTTAAAAAGACCAATTATGGGAAAAATAGCTACTGAAAAAAGCGATTTTGTTCTTTTTACTAATGATAATCCAAGAACAGAAGACCCTCAAAAAATTATGAATGATATTTTAGAAGGGGTTTCTACTAATAATTATAAAATTATCTTTGATCGACGAGAAGCAATTAAAACAGCTTTAGATATGATTCAAAAGGAAGATATTGTTTTACTTCTTGGTAAAGGACATGAGGATTATCAAATTCTTGGTCATGAGAAAATTCATTTTGATGATAAAGAAGAAGTATTAAATTATATAAAAAAACACAATTTTTAACGTTTTGTCAAGTTTTTGTAAATTGACATGGGGGGGGGTAGTTGTGATAAGATTACTATGAGAAATCATGGTAATCTTTTTGTTTCATGAATTCCATACTGGAAAGTAAGGAGAAAAAAATATGAAAAAAATAGTATTGTTAGTAAGCATTGTTATATTAAGTTTGATAACATTTTTTAGTGTGGAAAGAAAAGAAAAAATAAAAAGTTTTTCTAATGAAGAAAATATGGAATTAGCTATTTATATAGAAGAGGAACAAACAAGTACAATTCCAAATAAAGATAGCGGGTATTATTTAGATTTAGAAAAGAGTAGTTGTACGAATGATGCAACGATAACATGGGATAGTGAAACATGGAGTCCAGTGATTTTAAATGCTGAAAATTATCCAGTAAGATGTAGTTTATATTTTGGAACAACTTATAAAGAAAATATTTTAAATGGAACCGATCCAATCTTAAAAGATGAATTAATACCAGTAACGATAGATAATGAAGGAGTAGTAAGAAGAGCCTCTTTAACAAGCAAATGGTATAGCTATGAAGAAAAACAGTGGGCGAATGCAGTCATTTTGAAAGATGAAAGTGAAATTTATGTGGATAACGAGGTTATACCAGAAGAAGCTATAGAAAGTTATTTTGTCTGGATTCCAAAATACAGATATCAATTATGGGACTTAGGATTGTATGATAGTTTAACAAGTATTGATACTTCAAAAGTACATGAAATACCAATCATTTTTGTTTATTATAATACAAGTGATAGTGTTAATGGCGAATGTACAACGCCAATGGAGTCTGGTGAGTCAGGAAATTGTACTGTTGGCGACTATATGACACACCCGGCTTTCTTAAGCATTCCATCAACAGGATTTTGGATTGGCAAATTTGAAACCGGGTATGACGGAGCTACAAGTACAAGTGAAGCGGAGAAAAATGAACGAAATGCGGATAAGATTATTGTAAAGCCAAATGTGTATAGTTGGCGAGGAAT
>CALVMI010000027.1 GCA_944345045.1 uncultured Bacilli bacterium
GTAACTAAAGAGATAGAAAGGGTTTTACAAAAGAAGAATTTTTCTTTAAAAAATAGTAAAGAAAGAATGCATTTATTTATACATATTGTGGATGATTATAGTCATGAAATGATTTATCATAAACACCTAGAGTATGATTATCATATAATGTATGAGGAAACCAAAAAAATATTAATTTATTTGCTTAAAGGAGTGTAAAATGAAAAAGGAAAAAAGTACAGAAAAAAATATATTTATCGCATTTATTCTTAATTTATCTTTTTCTTTACTTGAAATTGTGGGAGGTTTATTTACGAATAGTGTAGCGATTTTATCAGATGCAATTCATGATTTTGGAGATGCATTTAGTATTGGTTTTTCTTATTTTTTAGAAAGAAAAAGTAAAAAGAAACCTGATGAAACTTATACATATGGCTATTTACGATATTCTGTATTAGGAGCGTTTATTACGACAATTATTTTAACGATAGGTTCGATTGTCGTTTTAAGCGGTGCTATTTATAGAATTATTCGCCCTGTGCCTTTACATTATGAAGGAATGATTTTGTTAGCTATCCTTGGTATTATTATGAATTTTCTTGCCGCTTATAAAACGAGAGAAGGAGATTCTTTAAATCAAAAAGCAGTTAATCTTCATATGTTAGAGGATGTATTAAATTGGGTAGTTGTATTTATCGGCGCTATTGTGATGAAATTTACAGATATTACTTATATTGATTCAATTATGAGTATCGGTATTGCTCTTTTCTTATTGAAACAAGCTTTAGAAAATTTAAAAAATATTTTGAATTTGTTTTTGGCTAAAGTTCCTAGGCATCTTCATGTAGATGAAATAAAAAAAGAACTTTTAAAAATTTCTAAAGTGAAAGATGTGCATCATATTCATGTATGGAGTATGGATGGGGTACATCATTATATAACTTTGCATGTTGTAGTCTCTAATGTTAAAGATTTTGAAATAAAATCGTTAGTTAAAGAAAAGTTAGAAACTTTAGGTATTACTCATGCTACGGTTGAAATGGAATTGCCTCAAGATGACTGCCATGAAAAAGAATGTGCTGTTTCAAATGTTGTGATACACCATCACCATCATTAGAAGAAAGAAAACTTAATTCAAATTGTTTTTAGTTTGGAAGAAAGGGAAAAATTTCTTTTCTTTTTTTGGAGTTTTGTTAGCACTCTTCGTTGACAAGTGCTAAAAAGAGTGCTATAATCTGTTTGATAAAAAAGGAGGAATGTCATATG
The DNA here is from genome assembly GCA_944345045.1 of uncultured Bacilli bacterium. Taxonomy (GTDB): domain Bacteria; phylum Bacillota_I; class Bacilli_A; order RF39; family UBA660; genus Ventrenecus. The sequence goes on from CALVMI010000027.1 coordinate 1,246, forward strand.
TATCCAGAAAATAATGAAGAATTAAAAAATGTTTTAGAAAAATATGGACGTGATATTACAAAAAATGTCCGTGATAATAAAGTGGATCCCGTGATTGGGCGTGATGAAGAGATCCGAAATGTTATTCGAATTTTATCACGTAAGAGCAAGAATAATCCCGTTTTAATTGGTGAACCTGGGGTTGGTAAAACGGCAATTGTAGAGGGCCTTGCTGAACGTATTGTCAAAGGAGATGTTCCTAATTCACTAAAAAATCATACGATTTGGGAACTGGATTTAGGCGCTTTAGTAGCAGGGGCTAAATACCGTGGTGAATTTGAAGAAAGATTAAAAGCTGTTTTAAAAGAAATCAAAGATTCTGATGGCGAGATTATTATGTTTATTGACGAAATTCATATGATTGTTGGCAGTGGAGCTGAAGGCGCTATGGACGTATCTAATATGTTAAAACCTATGCTTGCTCGTGGTGAAATACACGTTATTGGTGCCACTACGTTAAATGAATACCGAAAATATATTGAAAAGGATGGTGCTTTGGAAAGACGTTTTCAAAAAGTATTAGTTAGTGAACCTACAGTTTTAGATACGATTACGATCTTGCGTGGTTTAAAGGAACGTTTTGAAATCTTTCACAAAGTAACTATTAAGGATAATGCGCTTGTTGCCGCGGCTACTTTGTCAGACCGTTATATAACGGATCGTTATTTACCTGATAAGGCCATCGATTTGGTTGATGAGGCATGCGCTACTATAAAAATGCAACTTGATTCTGTTCCAGTTGAACTAGACACATTAACTCGGAAAATAATGAGTTTAGAAATTGAACGTCAAGCTTTAAAAAAGGAAAAAGATGAACTATCTGTCAATCGTTTAAATAAGATTAATGAAGAGTTAAGTTCTTTAAAAGAAAAAGAAAAGGATATGCGAGATAAATGGGAAAGTGAGAAAAAAAGCAAAGACGCTATAAATAAGAAAAAAGAAGAATTGGAACATGCTCGTTTTGAACTTTCTACTGCTGAAAATAATTACGATTTGGAAACAAGTGCTAAACTTCGCCATGGTGTAATTCCCGCATTAGAAAAAGAATTGCAAGAACTACGTAGTAGCACTAAAAATAACATCTTGTCAGATGTTGTTGATGAGGAAGGAATCGCAGAAATTATTTCTCGTTGGACACATATTCCCGTTGCTAAGTTAGTAAGCAGTGAAAAAGAAAAACTTCTTCATTTATATGATCGCTTGAAAAAACGAGTTATGGGACAAGATGAGGCATTAAAACTAGTTAGTGAAGCTATTATTAGGGCAAGAAGTGGTATTAAAGACCCGAATAGGCCAATTGGTTCATTTATCTTTTTAGGACCAACTGGTGTTGGGAAAACTGAAGTGGCAAGAAGTTTAGCTTATGAATTATTTGATGATGAAAGACATATGGTTCGTATTGATTGTTCTGAATACATGGAAGCTTTTAATGTTTCTAGACTTATTGGAGCTCCTCCAGGATATGTTGGATATGATGAGGGTGGCACTCTTACAGAGGCTGTGAGAAGAAATCCTTATAGTATTGTTTTGTTTGATGAAATAGAAAAAGCTCATAAAGATGTTTTCAACATTTTACTTCAAATATTAGATGATGGAAGATTAACCGACAGTCAGGGAAGAACAGTGGATTTTAAAAATACAATTATTATTATGACAAGTAATTTAGGTAGCGAATATATATTAGATAATGTTTCTAATGCTCGAGAAATGGTTTTAAACGAATTGAAAGCCTCTTTTAGACCAGAGTTAATTAATCGTATTGATGAGATTATTGTTTTCAATTCTTTGAAGAAAGAAGACGTTGGAGCAATATTGGACAAAATTATTCAAGAATTATCTTCTCGTTTGAAAAATAATCAAATCTCTTTAAAACTAACTGATAAAGCACGTGATAAAATTATTGAAGAAAGTTTTGATCCAAAATATGGTGCTAGACCAATTAAGAGATATGTAACTAAAAATATTGAAACTTTAGTTGCTCATGAAATTATTGGTAAAGATATTAAACCAAACAGCGTTTTATTAGTTGATGTTCAGAATGATCAATTTATTATTACTATTCAAAAAAATGTAGACTAAATCTACATTTTTTTGACAATTTTAGACAAATAAACGTAAAGAACCTCACATAATATCTCAAAAAAGAGAAAAAAGTATTTTCAAAAGGAAGCGGGATGTGATATAATTGCTTACAGTAAACGAGAGATAGAAAAGGTGTGAGAAAAGAATGGTAAAGTTTATAGTAGTAG
>CALVMI010000028.1 GCA_944345045.1 uncultured Bacilli bacterium
GGTTTTATTTGTTTCATGATATATTTAATAAGGTGGTGCATAAGATGAAAGAAGAATGGAAAGACTTTGTTCCGGGTTTATGGAATGAAGAAATAAATGTTGAAGATTTTATTTTAAAAAACTATCATAAATATGATGGTGATGAAAGTTTTTTGGAAGGAAAAACGGATAAAACAACAAAAGTTTTAACAAAAGTAAATGAATTATTAAAAGAAGAATTAAAAAAGCATGTTTTAGATATTGATACAGATCATATGTCAGGCATTAATGCTTTTAAACCAGGATACATTAGTGAAGATGATGATGTAATTGTTGGTCTTCAAACAGATGCTCCTTTAAAAAGAATTGTAAACCCTTATGGGGGCATTAGAATGGTGTATCAAGAATTAGATGCCTATGGCTATAAATTAAATGAAACCGTTGATAAATATTTCAATGAATTTCGTAAAACCCATAATCAAGGTGTTTTTGATGCTTATCCTAGTGATGTAAGAAAAGCAAGACACGTTGGCTTACTTACTGGTTTACCTGATGCCTATGGAAGAGGAAGAATTATTGGGGATTATAGAAGAATAGCTTTATATGGTATTGATTATTTAATGGAACAAAAGAAAAAAGACTGGGATTCTATAAAAGGACCAATGACAAATGATGTGATTCAATTAAGAGAAGACGTTTCTATGCAATATCGTGCCTTAGAAGAGATTAAAAAAATGGCGCTTTCTTATGGCTTTGATATTTCTTCTCCTGCTAAAAACAGTCGTGAAGCTGTTCAATGGACATATTTTGGTTATTTAGCAAGTGTTAAGGAAAATAATGGGGCCGCGATGAGTCTAGGAAGAGTAGATGCTTTCTTTGACATCTATTTTGAAAGAGATTTAGAAAATAAAACGATAAGTGAAAAAGAAATTCAAGAAATCATTGATCAATTTGTTATAAAACTTCGTTTAGTAAGACATTTAAGAACGCCAGATTATGATGAACTTTTCTCAGGGGATCCTACTTGGGTTACCGCATCTATTGGAGGTCTTACCAACGAGTTAGAATCAATGGTTACGAAAACTTCTTACCGTATTTTACATACTTTAACGAATCTCGAGCTAGCTCCAGAACCAAATATGACCGTTTTATGGAGTGAAGGGTTACCGGAAAATTTCAAAAAATATTGTGCGCGTCTTTCAATCGAAACCGATTCTTTGCAATATGAAAATGATGATGTAATGCGTCCTTTATATGGTGATGATTATGCCATTGCTTGTTGTGTGTCTGCTATGCGCGTTGGTAAAGACATGCAATTTTTTGGAGCTCGTTGTAATTTAGCAAAAGCCCTTCTTTATTCCATTAATGGGGGAATTGATGAAGTAAAAGGCGATTTAGTTTTAGAGGATGTTCCAAAAATTTTAGATGAAGTTTTGGATTACGAAAAAGTAAAAAATGCATATTTCAAAGTTTTAGAGAGGGTTGCTGGTATTTACAGCGATGCTATGAACATCATTCATTACATGCATGACAAATACGCTTATGAAGCAGGTCAAATGGCTCTTCATGATACGTATGTAAGAAGATTAATGGCTTATGGAGTAGCTGGTTTATCCGTTGTTGCCGATTCTTTAAGCGCGATTAAATATGCCAAAGTAAAACCAATTCGTGATGAATCTGGTATAGCGATTGATTTTGAAATTGAAGGAGACTATCCAAAATTTGGTAACGATGATGATCGTGTTGATGATTTAGCTAAAGAAGTGTTAGAAAAATTCTATCATGAACTTTCTAAACATAAATGTTACCGTGATGCCATGCCAACGTTATCTGTATTAACAATTACTTCCAATGTCGTTTATGGTAGCAAGACGGGTTCAACACCTGATGGTCGTAAAAAAGGTGTTGCCTTTGCTCCAGGAGCAAATCCAATGCATGGCAGAGACGAAAGTGGAGCAATCGCGTCATTAAATTCTGTGGCTAAACTAAAATATGCTGAATGTTGTCGTGATGGAATTTCTAATACATTTTCTATTGTTCCTTCTTCTTTGGGACACTCAAAAGAGGAACAAGTTGATAATTTAGTTTCATTATTAGAAGGATATTTCTCACAAGGTGCTCATCACTTAAATGTCAACGTGTTAAATCGTGAAACATTAATAGACGCTATGGAAAATCCAGATAAATATCCACTACTTACAATTCGGGTTTCCGGCTATGCTGTTCGTTTTAATCGCTTAACTCGTAAACAACAAGAAGAGGTTATTGCAAGAACCTTCCACAAAAAATTATGATGGGAAGTATAGATTCTATTGAAACATTTGGCTTAGTTGATGGCCCAGGAATTAGAACTGTTGTCTTTTTCTCGGGCTGTCTTCTTCGCTGTTTATTTTGTCATAATCCTGAAATGTTTCAAATGAAAGAAAAAAATATTACAGTCGATGAGCTAGTGAAAAGAATCGTTCGCAATAAACCCTATTTTAAAAGAAATCAGGGTGGCGTAACTTTCTCTGGAGGTGAGCCTCTTTTGCAAGTAGATTTTTTATTAGAAGTTTGTCGAAAATTAAAACAAGAAAACATTCATATTGCCCTAGATACTGCCGGAGTTGGAATAGGAAAATATGAAGAAATTTTAGAACTTGTTGATTTGGTTATCTTAGACATAAAATATACAGATCCAGTAGGATATGAAAAAATAACCAATCATAAAATGGAAGAAGTAGAAAAATTTATAACCTATTTAAATAAAAGTGGTAAAAAAGTTTGGTTAAGACAAGTAATTGTTCCAGGAATGATGGATAATGATGATTATCTTTATTCGTTAGTAAAATATGTTAAAAAAATTAAAAATGTGGAAAAAATCGAATTTTTACCATTTCATCACTTAGGTTTTGAAAAATATAAACGTCTTGGATTAAAAAATCCTTTAGAAAATGTAGAAGAAATGGGAAAAGAACAATGTGAAAAACTTTTTCAAAAATTTTTAGAAATGTATAAAGAAGCCTCTTAAAGGCTTCTTATTTGCATTTTAATTAAAAATATGATATAACTATTCTCGCAATTGAGAGGGATTTATATGCTTAAAATAGAACAAATTCACAAAGAAAGAATTTCGTTGCTTATTGAACTTGCTAAACTCCGTAAAGAAGTTTTCTTTTGCGATATGGTAATGAATGAAAATGACGAAAAAATAAGACAAAGTTATTTTGTACAAGAAGTACTAGATGGAAATACTCTTGCTTGGGGAGCGTTTTTGGATGAAAAACTAGTTGGCGGTTCCTATTTTTATGCGTATAAAAACTATTTATATATTGAACAACTATTTGTAAAAAAAATATGGCAACGAACAGAAAATCATATCGGTACAAATCTTTTATTAGACATTTTTTCTAAAAAAGAAAAAATTGAAAGTTACTATAGAAGAAAATTGGACAGTTCCTTACTTTACTGTTTAGATGATAGCACAAGAAAGTTTTATGAAAATTTAGGATACGAATTAATTGAAGGAACTTCTACATGTTTGAAAAAGAAATTGTAAGTTGTAAAATATCATATTTTTAGATAGAATAAAGGTAGGTGATTTCTATGTTTATTGATGAAGTAAAAATGAAACTTGTTGCTGGTAAAGGTGGCGATGGTTGTACCTCTTTTAGAAGAGAAAAATATGTGCCAATGGGTGGCCCTGATGGTGGCAGCGGTGGCAAAGGCGGCGACATCGTTTTTGAAGTAGATAAAAATTTAGCCACATTAATAGATTTAAAGTACAAGAAAATTTTAAAAGCTGAAAAAGGCGAGAATGGTAGAGGAAAAAACATGCGTGGCAAAAATGCAGACGATATTGTCATTAAAGTGCCTCCTGGAACAACGATATATGATGATGATACAGGCCTTGTAATCGCTGATCTTACTAAAGATAAAGAAAGAGTAATCGCGGCAAGTGGTGGCCGTGGAGGTCGCGGTAACACTGCTTTTGCAACTCATGAAAAACCGGCGCCATCTTTTTCTGAATTAGGCGAACCAGGGGAAATTAGATATATAAAATGCGAATTAAAAGTTATTGCCGATGTCGGTTTAGTAGGTATGCCAAGTGTAGGTAAAAGTACTCTTCTAGCGTCCGTATCAGAAGCAAAACCAAAAATCGCCGCTTATCATTTTACAACTTTAAATCCTAATCTAGGAGTAGTTACTCTAAAAGATCAAAGAACTTTTGTTTTAGCTGACTTACCTGGTATGATTGAAGGGGCAAGTGAAGGTGTTGGTCTAGGAACAAAATTTTTGAAACATGCTTCTCGTACTCGAATTCTTGCACATGTAATTGATATGGCCGCGACTGAAGGAAGAGATCCGATTGAAGACTATGAAATTATTCGTAAAGAAATTGTTTCATATAACGAATCATTGGCTAAGAAAAAAGAAATCATCGTTGCTAATAAAAAAGATATGCCAAACTTTGACGAAAATTTACAAAGATTTAAAGAAAAATATCCAGATAAAGAAATTTTTGCTATCAGTGCAGTAACTCACGATGGTCTAGAGCCTCTTTTGATTCATTTAAGAGATGTTTTAGACGAAATTAAAGAAGAAGACATATATGATGAAGACGAATATGAAAGTACCATTGTCTATCGTTTTCAAAATGAAAAACCATATACCATTACAAAAGAAGAAGGCATATGGGTATTAAAAGGTGAAGAAATAGAAAAACTCTTTAAAATGACTCGTTTTACAGAAGATGAAGCAGTAGTACGTTTTGCAAGAAAACTAAAAGGCATGGGAATTGATGACGAATTAGAGCGTTTAGGTGCTAAACCTGGTGATGAAGTTCAAATATTAGATTATATTTTTGAATGGAAAGAATAAATTATTCAAGAAATTTAATAACTGAACCAATAACAAGACTTTTACTAGTATTTTTAGGTAATTCTAAAATACTAGTTTTTTTCTGTTCACTACTAATTTTCACAATTTTATTTTTAGGAACATTACGATAAATATAAATAACTTGATTGTTATCATCTAAACCAATTACATCAATTTCTTCTTTCATAAAAAAAGTGTGAATACTTTTACAATTAGGAAATAAAATTCCTGTACTTATTTTCTCTTGACCCATAAAACCAAGTAATCTTGTCTTAAAATCTGTTGCTTTTTTAATATCAAGTGTTTGATTATGTATTTTTAATTTCATTTTGAACACTCCTTGTTTAATCATATCATTTTTTGGAAAAAATATGCTAATTTTTTAAATATTATAATTAAAGAAATTAAAATTTTAAAAAACATACGAAAGCATCATCTTTTACACAAACTTGACATTTTTGTGGATTTTTGCTATACTTGTAACATCAAAAAATGAATTAAGGGGGTTGTTTTTTGATGTTAACATACTTAATTATTTTTACTTTAAGAAAGGTAATGAAGACGCGTCAGTTAATAAAAGAATAACTGGCGTTTTTTTTGTTGTAAAATTTATGGCTTGTTGGTATAATGATTAAAGTAGGAGAGTGACTAGTGATGGACGATAAAGAGTTTAATGAAGAAAAAAATATAGAGCTTGAAACACTAGATGAAACAAAAGAAATTAACACTTTGAAAGATCTATCTAGAACAGCTTTGAATCAAATAGTAGATGAATATCAAGAAGAGTTTGATGATGGCATGGATGATGCTGATTTAATTTTTAAGGCTGTTGTTGATACAAAAGAAGAAATAAAAAAAGAGCAAGAATCAGATCCAATCGAAAAAGAGAAAAAAGAAGAAAAGAAATCTTGGTGGAAGAATTTAAAAAGCAAATGGCAAGCCTTAGATAAAAAGAAAAAAATTGCCATTATCGCTGGTATTGTAATTGTAGTACTTGTACTTATTGCTTTAATTGTTTACTTCGTCTTTTTTAATTCAAAAGAGCCAACTGTAGTAGATGAACCAAATGTTGTTATTGAAATGGATAATTATCGTTATGAAAATGGTAGTTTAATTTTTACAAATGCTAATGACGAAGAAATAGGTCGTTATGAATGTGAAAATAAAGATGAAGATTTATGTAAAATGGCCAGCTTAACGGATGACGATGAGTTTATGGGAGCCAAAAGAGTCGATAAAGATGGCAATCCATTACAACTGAATACGAGTATCTATTTTAATCGCTATGTGTTTATTGTTGATCATGCAAATGAAACAGATCAAAGTATATCCTTATATGACTTGCAAAATGGAGAAAAAATAACAACGGTTTTCAGTGTTAAAGCCTATGAAGAATACGAAAATTATGTTGTCGTAAAAAATGAAGAAAGTAAGTATGGCGTATTGCAATTCACTGAAAATAGTGTCGACACAATTATTCCTTATAGTTATGATTATGTAGGACTTCTACCTAATCAAGATACATTAGAAAAAATTGTGGTCAGAGATCGAAATAATTCTTATCTAGCCAATTTAGAAAATGTCGTGTTAACTAAAGCAATTACTGATTCAATTGTAATGACAACAGATTCACACATTGTTACAAAAGATAGCGCTAATCATTATCATGTATATGATTATAACGTAACCCTTTTAAACGATGGCGAATATGATTACATTGTGCCTTTAGATAACTTGATGATTTATGTCGTAAATAAAGAGCTTTATGTTAGTGACTATGAAGGAAATCCGATGATTTTAGAACCAATTGCTTTAAATAATACCAATTATGATCCAATTGAAACTTATGAAAATTATAAACTAGTAAGCACTTCAAGATCATTTACAGCAGAGCTAACAAACAATTTATTAAATATTAATGTCTATGATGGCGACAAGTATGAAAACCATGCTATCGATTTATTAGAAGGAGAACTTTCAAAAACTTTATCATTTATGAATTATTTTGATGGTACTCTTTACTTCTATTCTGATGAAGAAAAAACTTCCCTTATTGGTAGTTATAA
>CALVMI010000029.1 GCA_944345045.1 uncultured Bacilli bacterium
TATTCTAGTGTATTGGTAGGTGCCTTATGATGAATAAACGAGGAATTACTTTAGTGGAAATCATTATAAGTGTTGGTTTGATCGCGGTTGTCATGCTCTTTTTGTTCAATTTGTTACTTGATATGCAATATGAAGATAGTCATTCTTCTTATTTAAAGGAAAATCAAGTGAATAGAGCTACAATTATTAGAAGAGTGGAAGAAGATTTGATGCATAACGAGTTAGAAAGTGTTAATTTAGTGACAGATTCTTCTTCAGCAACAATTACCTTTCACTATACAGATTTTGATCGTCTTTTATATGTTTATAATGACCGAATTACCTACCAAGATGAAACATGGGTAATTGAAACAAATGACAACGATGAGGCCTATTATGATTTTGATAGTATCAAAATTGATCGCAGCAGTGATACTTGTTCTTATACGCTTAATGTAGATGCTGATGGCGATGGTGCTTGCGATTACAATTGTGATACAAATAACAATGGGGTGATTGATGATGCCGAGTCATCAACTATTAATACAACGTATCAATCTTGTCCAACTTATAAATATGTTAAAATTGTGATCCCAGCCATCACCGGAAGTAAAAGTAATATTATTGATGATATTGAAATTTTCTATATTGGTTTACGTTAGAAGAGGAAACTCTTCTTTTTTCTTTTATTTACTTTCATTTTAAACATATGTATGGTATCATTAATTTGGTGATGATGATGTATAGTTATATAAAAGGTGTAGTAACAGAAGAGGAGTCTAATTTTATTGTTTTGGATAATAATGGTATTGGTTATCATATTTTTGTAGCTAATCCTTATGCGTATCCTTTAAATGAAGAAGCTAAAGTATATATTTATGATTATATTCGTGAAGATGAACATTCTTTATATGGCTTTTCTTCAAAGGAAGAAAGAAATTTGTTTTTGAAGTTATTGGGAGTTAAAGGCGTTGGACCTAAATTAATTATGCCGATGCTTGCTACCGGAAGTGTTAATGGAATCATTGATGCGATTGATAGGGAAAATATTTTGTATTTAAAAAAATTTCCAAAAGTTGGGGATAAAGTAGCAAGACAAATTATTTTGGATTTAAAAGGGAAACTTGCTCAATCTGATAATGCACCGATTGGTGGTTTTGATGAACTTGTAAGTGTCTTAGAGGGGTTAGGATATAAGACAAATGATATTAAGAAAATTTTACCAAATATGGATGCAAATTTGGAAATTGAAAGTCAAGTAAAAGAAGCATTGAAATTAATGTTAAAATAAAAAAAGTTGAAGAGAGAAAAATTATGGGCAATGACTTAGAATATTTTCAATCTTAGAGATAAATGATTATAAATACTTTTGTAAAGGCTGGAATTTTAAAGAAATTACAGGTTATTCAAGAAATCAAATATTTTTATTTGAAGACTATTTTAATCTGTTCTCTTAAAGAAGATTGAAAATTTATATCACAAAAAAATATGGAAATTTGTGATATAAAAATTTATATCACGAAAAAACACCAAAATTCGTGATATAAAGTGATTTATAAATATATGAGAGGAAGATTTTGCATGGAAGATGAAAAGATTTTAGATGCTGAGTGTCAAGAAGGGGATTTATATGAAACGAATATTCGTCCTCAGAGTCTTAAAGAATACGTTGGTCAAGAGGAAATTACAAGTAATTTAAAAGTTTTTATTGAAGCTGCTAAAATACGTGGTGAATCTTTAGATCATGTTCTTTTGTATGGGCCTCCTGGTCTTGGAAAAACGACGCTTGCCCATATTATTGCTAATGAACTTGGCGTATCTATTAAAACGGCAAGTGGTCCTTCTATTGAAAAAAGTGGGGATTTAGCAGCAATTTTATCGACTCTTGAACCAGGGGACGTTTTGTTTATTGATGAAATACATCGTATGCCTAAATTTATTGAAGAAATTTTGTATCCAGCAATGGAAGACTTTGAAATGGATTTGGTGTTAAATAGTGATGGGAAAAGTCGCAATATTAAGATTGATTTGCCACCTTTTACTTTAGTTGGGGCGACAACTAGAGCTGGAGATATTTCAAGTCCTTTACGAGATCGTTTTGGGATTGTTTCTAAATTAAATTATTATTCTGAGGAAGAACTTTTGCAAATTGTTAAAAGAACCAGTCGTGTTTTAGAGATGCCTATTACAGATGATGCAGCTTTATTAATCGCGAAACGTTGTCGTAAAACACCTAGAGTTGCTAATCGTTTATTTAAACGTCTTCGTGATTTTGCTTTAGTAGGTGGTCAAGATAAAATTGATTATGATTTAGCTAATGATTCTTTAAAAAGACTTAAAGTGGATGAATATGGATTAGATGGTATTGATATTGAATATTTAACTAGTTTAATTACGAAGTTTAATGGTGGACCGGTAGGAGTTGAGACGATCGCAACTTCAATTGGTGAAGAGCCTTCAACGTTAGAAGATGTTGTTGAACCATTTTTATTACAAGAAGGTTTTATTAAGCGAACACCAAGAGGAAGGGTAGCGTGTGAGAAAGCCTATGAACATTTGAAAATCGGAAGGCAGGGAACATTATTTTGATGACAAATACTTGTTTTGTAACATTTCCTAACGGAAAAAAATATGCTGTTTTCTATTATAAACTTCATGCTTTTTGTAATAAAATAATTGAAAATTTTCTTAATGATACGAGTTGTACAGAAAAAGAGCGCTGGCAAAGAAAACGGGCATTTATGGAATTTAGAAGACAATATAAAACGTTTGATCCGGCTTTTGATTTTGTTTTTCAATATTTAGGCTATACTTTAACCAATCCTTTTTTAATTTCCGATTCCACTTTGGTAAGTGATCAAGATGTTTATTATATTTCTTATCATGGTAATGAGGGAAATTTAAAACCTTTTGAACGACAAGAGTTACAAGCGCCTATTTGGGTAACTGGTAAAGAAGAAAATTTGATTAAAAAGCCAATAAGCATGAATTATCAAAATTTAGAAGAATCGTTTATCTCGCCAAACTTGGAACAAATAAAGATAAAACATTTGCCAAATTTGCACAACACATGGGCTCGAATGTGGGTGCATGAAGGACTTATAAAAAATAAAAAAATTTTTTTAGAATATTGTTTTTTAGCTTCCTTAGAAAAAGATACTTTTTTCTTGGAACAATCTAGTATTTTAACAAAATATTTTCCTTATATTCAATTTGGTATTTCTTATATGCCAATGAATCCTTTGTATATTTTTTTGTATAAAGAAGAATTAATGTCTTCAAAACAAAAAGATTTTTTAAAGGATATACAGATGCGTTCTTTAAAGGCCGAGAAAATTATTGAAAAAATTATGTGAGAGGAGAAAGAAAATGAGTGAAATTTTAGATGGAAAGGCACTTTCTAAGCAAAAGAGAGAAGAGTTAAAGAAGAAAATTGAAGAGTTAAAAGAAAAAAGAAATATTACACCGGGGTTAGCAATTATTCGGGTTGGTAATGATGCAGCATCTGAAGTATATGTTAAAAATAAATTGAAGGCTTGTGAAGAAGTAGGAATGTATGCTTTAGAAAAACATTTTGAAGGAACTGAAAGTGAAGAAGAAATTATTAAAAGTATTGATGAGTGTAATCAAAATGAATTCATAGACGGTATTATTGTTCAAAGTCCATTGCCTAAAAATTATGATGAAGAAAAAGTAGCTTCTCATGTTCTAGGAAGTAAAGATGCTGATGGTTTTGGTTTAGAAAATATGGGACATCTACTTATGAATCAAGAACAAGTTTTAGCTGCTACGCCGAAAGGAATTTTGCATTTACTTGATGCCTATCATATTTCTTTAGAAGGAAAACATGTGGTAGTGATAGGTCGAAGTGTTATTGTGGGTAGACCAATGGCTATTCTTTGTTTAAATAGAAATGCGACCGTTACAATCGCGCATTCTAAAACGCAAAACTTATCTGAACTTACAAAAACAGCTGATATTTTGATCTCGGCTGTTGGAAAACCTGAGTTTATTACTGCCGAGATGATAAAAGAAAATGCTGTGTGTATTGATGTAGGTATTTCTAGAATCGATGGGCATTTAAAAGGAGATTTTCTTTTTGATGAAGTAAAAAATAAAGCCAGTTTTATTACACCTGTTCCTGGAGGTGTAGGTCCTATGACGGTTGTTACTCTTTTAGAAAATGTCTATGAAATGTCTTTAAAAAGAGAAAGGAAGGGGTAAAATGGATCCTAAAATTAAAGAAATATTAGCTAAAGAAGAAAAAAGACAGATGGAGAATGTAGAATTAATTGCTTCAGAAAATTATGCTTCTAAAGCTGTTTTAGCTTTGCAAGGCAGTATTTTTACTAATAAGTATGCTGAAGGGTATCCAGGCAAAAGATATTATGGTGGCTGTACATATATTGATGAAATGGAAAATTTGGCGATTACTTATGCGTGTGAGCTTTTTCAGGTGAAATATGCTAATGTTCAGCCTCATTCAGGATCGAGCGCTAATATGGCTGTTTATCGTGCTCTATTAAAGCCTGGTGATAAGGTTATGGGTATGAATCTATCTGCCGGTGGTCATTTGACTCATGGTAGTAAAATGAGTTTTAGTGGTCAAGATTATGAAGTAGTATCATACGATGTCGATCCGGAAACAGGACGGCTTAATTATGAAGAAATTTTGCAAATTGCTTTAAAGGAAAAACCAAAAATGATTATTGCTGGTGCTAGTGCATATTCAAGAAGCATTGATTTTCAAAAATTTCGGGAAATTGCTGATGCTGTTGGGGCTTATTTATTTGTTGATATGGCCCATATTGCTGGCCTTGTCGCGGCTCATGTCCATCAAAGCCCATGTTTGTATGCTGATGTTGTGACCTCCACTACACATAAAACATTAAGAGGTCCAAGAGGAGGACTCATTCTTACGAATAATGAAGAAATTGCCAAAAAAATTAATAAAGTAATTTTCCCTGGTATTCAAGGAGGCCCTTTAGAACATATAATCGCAGCCAAAGCACAGTGTTTTTATGAAGCTTTACAAAGTGATTTTGTCGATTATCAAAAACAAGTTTTAAAAAATATGAAAGCATTATGTGATTCTTTAAAAAAAGAAGGATTTAAATTGATTTCTGATGGTTCTGATAATCACTTGGTTTTAATTGATATTAAATCTTCATGTGGTTTAACTGGAAAAGAAGCGGAAGAAATTTTAGATTCGATACATATTACGGCTAATAAAAACACCATTCCTAATGAAACAGAAAGTGCTGTGGTTACAAGTGGTTTAAGAGTTGGTAGTGCGGCTATGACGACGCGCGGTTTTAAGGAAGAGGAATTTACTTTGATTGGTCAAATTATTGCCCAAGCTTTAAAAAATTCTAAGAATCAAGAAGTATTAGAAAAACTTAGTAGGGATGTTTTAGCTTTAACAAAAAAATTCCCAATTATTTAGATTGAAAGGATGTTATGATTATGAAAGGACGACTTTTAGCTATTGAAGGGACTGATTGTTCTGGGAAAGAAACCCAGGCGAAATTGTTAGTAGAAAGATTAAATAAGGAAGGATATAAGGCTATTTATTTGTCTTTTCCGGATTATGAATCGCCAACTGGTAAGATTGTCGGTGGTCCATATTTAGGAAAGGAAGAGATAAGTCCTAGTTGGTTTTCGGAAGGCGTTTTACAGGTCGATGGGAAAATCGCTTCATTATATTATGCGGCTGATCGTGCTTATCACGCGCCGAAAATTCGTGAGTATTTACTTGATGGCTATATTGTAGTATTAGATCGTTATGTCGAATCAAACATGGCTTTTCAAGGTGGTAAGATTTTAGATGAGAAGAAACGTCAAGAAATGTATGATTGGATCGAGAAATTAGAGTATGAAATGTTAAACTTGCCTCGTCCTGATTTTATTTTCTTTCTTTATATGCCAAATGAATATGCGAAAATTTTAAAGAAAAATCGTGAAAGTTTAGATGAGCATGAGAAAGATGAACGCATTTTAGAAAATGCCTTTCGTGCTTATGTTGAATTAGCTAAGAAATATCACTATGAACAGATTAATTGTATTAGTAATAGTCAAATTCGTTCGATAGAAGATATTCATGAAGAAATGTATGACCGTGTAATTAGAAAGTTGGAAGAGTTATGAGTACAGAAGATTTTAATTATGATTTGCCTTTAGAGTTGATTGCTCAGACACCTTTAAAAGACCGTAGTGCTTCACGTTTACTTGTGATGGATAGGGAAAGTGGGGCATTAGAACATAAATATTTTACCGATATTATTGATTATTTAGTTTCAGGTGATGTTTTGGTAATTAATGATACAAAAGTTATTCCAGCTAGACTTATTGGCGAGAAAGAAGAGACTAAAGCCGTGATTGAACTTCTTTTATTAAAAGAACTTGGAAATGACGAATGGGAATGTTTATCAAGACCTTTTAAAAGACTTCATGTGGGCACGAAAATTCTTTTTGGTAATGGTTTATTAGAAGCAACTGTGACGGAGAAGAAAAGTGAAGGTATTGTTCATGTTACCTTTTCTTATCAAGGAATTTTTTTAGAAATTTTGGATAAACTTGGGGAAATGCCTTTACCACCGTATATTCATGAAAAATTAGAAGATAAAGATCGTTATCAAACGGTGTATGCTAAAAATTTAGGAAGTGCCGCGGCTCCTACGGCAGGGCTTCATTTTACTCGGGAATTACTAGAAAAAATTAAAGCAAAAGGTGTTATTATTACGAATGTTACTTTGCATGTTGGTTTAGGTACATTCCGTCCAGTAGAAGTAAGTGATGTGACAAAACATCATATGCATAGTGAATTTTATGAGATGAGTGAAGAAACGGCAGAAATTTTAAATAAAGCTAAAAAGGAAAAAAGAAGAATTATCGCGGTTGGTACTACTTCTACAAGAACTTTAGAAACAATCATGCATACGTATCATACGTTTAAAGCTTGTCATGGAAATACCGATATTTTTATTTATCCAGGGTTTGAATTTCAAGCAATTGATTGTCTTATTACGAATTTTCATTTACCAAAAAGTACCCTTGTTATGCTTGTAAGTGCTTTTTCATCTAAAGAAAATATTTTACATGCTTATCAGGAGGCAGTTAAAGAAAAATACCGATTTTTTTCTTTTGGGGACGCGATGTTTTTAAAAAAGGATCCATATGAAAAATGATATTCAAACCATTTTAGAAATTTTTTATAAGGAAATTGTTAAAGAAGCTAGGGAAGGCTGTATTTTAGTTGATGATTGGCAATATCATATGCGTTTTTTGTCCCGCCTTTTACGAAGTCTGATGGTACAGCTTCTGTTTTACACATTCGTGATGAAGCAAAGTTTCAAAAACTTTTAGCTATGTATACTTTGCTTACGGAAAAATATTTGCAAGCTTATCCTAAGTTTCAAACTGATCAATATATAGTCAATCGATATTTTGAGGCATTTGGGCGTTTGAATTATCATTTTCCAGAATTTGAGATTTTTAATTTTCCTATGCAAACATCATCTAGTATAACGTTTGAAATCTCAAGTCCTTCTATAGATTCTGATGATTTTTTACATCAAATTAGTAATTCTATTATTTGCCAATCAAAAATAAAAAGAAACGTGCTTTTATGAAACCGTTTCTTTTTTGTTCTTCTTTAAAATAGGATTTTCATCTCGTAAAAATTTGTTATAATATACGTTTTCGTAAGTAAGTAATGAACGAGATATAAATCCAAATTGTTCATATAAATTTTTCTTTAATTCTTCAGATGTTTTACTTTGTTTATAAGTTGCTAAGATTTGTAAATCAGGATCAATTGCATTAATTAGAAAATATACTTTTTCATCAAATGGTGCTAAGATCATTCGATTTAAATAAAAAATTGTTTTGATATATTTTTCTCTTAGAGAAATACTTTGCGTAAACGTTGGACTATTAATCCATAAATTTAAAAAATTTTGTGT
>CALVMI010000030.1 GCA_944345045.1 uncultured Bacilli bacterium
AAAATGATGAGTTTTGTTTATCAAAAAAATCAAAATAAAATTTTATTTACTAAAGGAAGTTCGGAGGCAATACTAAGTCGGTGTGGCTTTTTACTAGCAGATGGAGAAGTTAAAAAAATTACAAAAGAAGAGAAAGAAAAAATTCTAGAGACAGAAGAAGCTTTATCAAAAGAAGCTTTAAAAGTTATTGCTTTAGCTTATAAAGAAGAGTTACCTACTTATGATGAGGAAGAAAAATATTTACAAGAAGAAAACAAACAATTGATTTTTGTTGGACTTTTAGCTATGAAAGATCCGGCAAGAAGTGATGTTAAGGCGGCTATTCAAAAATGTAAAAGCGCTAAGATTAGGCCTATTATGATTACAGGTGATAGCTTAGATACTGCTCTTGCTATTGCTCGCGAAGTTGGAATTATTGAAGAAGGAGAAGAAGGCATTTTAGGTAGTGAACTTGATAAGATGACACCTAGAGAATTAAAGAAATGTGTCAATGAGTATAATGTGTTTGCAAGAGTTTCACCAGATCATAAATATCTACTTGTAGATACTTTACAGCGTCAGGGAAAAGTCGTTGCAATGACGGGTGATGGAGTAAATGATGCTCCATCTTTACAACTTGCAAATGTTGGAATTGGAATGGGCGCTAGTGGGACAGATGTAACAAAAAGTGTTTCTGATATTTTGTTGCTTGATGATAGTTTTTCTACGATTGTAACTGCTGTTTCAGAAGGAAGAAGAATTTATGATAATGTCATTGCTAACGTTTTGTATAATTTATCTAGTAATTTTACAGAAATTGTTTTAATTATTTTAGGAATGTTTTTAAATAATCAAATTATTTTGGCCTTACATGTTTTATATATTGACTTAGTTGCTGATACAATACCTTCTATTTGTTTAGCGTTTGAAAAATCAAGCAAAAAGAATATGAAGAAAAAACCTAATGGATTAAATAAACCGATTTTTACTCCTTACTTTTTAGCTTTTTTAGTTCTTTCTGTTATTGTTGAAGCAGGAGTTTCGTTACTTGTTTATTTTGTTAGTATAAATTCTTTAGGTATTGAGATGGCTCAAACTTTAGCTTTACTAAGTGTTGTTTTAAATGAATTTGTTTTTGCTTATAATTGTCGTTCTTTAAAAGAAGGAATTTTTCAAAAAGGTCTTTTTTCAAATAAGCAATTAAACCTTGGAGTTTTCTTTTTACTTTTAGTACAACTTTTAGTATTTTTAACTCCAATTGGCCAAATTTTTTCTTTACAAATTGTTAGCTTTGGACAATTTTTCTTAGTCTTATTTGTTAATTTGATTAGTTTAGTAATTATTGAAATGTTTAAACCAATATTGAATCATTTTTTTAAAGAATAATTGTTCCATATAAAAACTCACATCAGAATTTGTGAGCTTTTTTTATAATTTAAAATCTTCAATATCTGTATCAGTCATATCTTTACCATCAAAAAATGGTCTAACTTTAATACGATGAATTTTGGAAATAATATTGTTGGGGAATTTTCTAATGTAAGCATTTATTTCACTTACGTGTTTATTATAATAGGATATGCCGGCAACTAATTTTTCATCAATTGCTTTTAGTTCTTGTTTTACTTCATTCATTGTTTCATTTTCATTCAGTTCTTTATTATCATCGTACAATGTGTCGATTATTGTTTCAGCTTCCTTTAATTTCCTTTCTAAATTAAAGTTGCTAATTTTTTCCTCTTTTAAATTGACAATTTCTTTTAAATATTCATTTTTACTTTTGATACTGTTTTTGATTATGTTGTCTGCTTTAACAATTAGATCAAATTTTGTTCGTAAATCATCGTCAATATTTCCTTCCGCTTTTTCAATTTTTGTTTTGTTATATTGTAAATGATTATAAATTGTAATATATAAAATGGATAAAATTCCTAATAGGATAATAATTAATAAAAGAATTGTATAAGTTTCCATTTTTTTTCGCCTCAATTCTACATAAATTTTATCATATTTTTGATTTTATTTGTAGAGAATTTTACATGTATTTCTTTTTTTGTTGTATAATCTTTTTATATTTTGGAGGTAGCTTATGAAAGTGTATACTTTAATTGTTGGTAGTTTTTTAGAAAATTGTTATGTTGTTGTTAATCAAAAAAATGAGGCTATTGTAATTGATCCTGGTTCAGAGGCTACAAAAATCATAGAATTTTTGCGACCTTATAGGGTTGTTGGTATTTTAGTTACGCATCATCATTTTGATCATATTGGAGCTTTAGAAGAATTAGAAAATATTTATCATTTAAAGAGTAACCAAAAAATAGAAGAATTTTCTTATGAAGTTATTTTGACTCCTGGTCATACTTTAGATTCTCTTTCTTTTTATTTTCCAAATGAAAAAATACTTTTTGTTGGTGATTTTATTTTTCGTGGAGCGATTGGTAGAACTGATTTAGGTGGCGATGATAAACTTATGAAAAATTCCATTCAAAATCTTTTATCTACAATACCATTAGATACAACATTATATCCTGGTCATGGCGATGCGACAACTTTAGAAGCTGAAAAAACTTTTTTAGAAAAAATCTTTCTTAAATAAAAAAAGAAACGAAATTGTTTCTTTTAATCGAAAGTGTCTGAATAGTCTGGATTATAATTTATTTTTTCACCGAATTCGATGAAATTTATATAAAGCATTCTAAGGAGAAACCAATTTCCCGTAGTTGGATCAGAGAGAATTAAATGATCTCTTCCGGATTCTTCAATAATTCCTTCATAAATTCGATCACGCCATTCATTAGAATCGGGATATGATGCATAGACCTTTACTTTTTTTCCTTTGTTTAAACGTAAGATATTTTCAATTAAACTTTGTTCTAAGGGAAGAGAACTTTGCGAACTAATATTTCCTGGCGGCGACATTGTGTTGTTACCTGTTCCTGGAAATGTTGGCGTATTAAAGAAACTGCCATTCATTATAATAATCACCTCGTTATATTTTATGTTGGTTGCTTTTCATTTAGAAGTTCGTTATAATTAAAATAAGGAAGATGAAATATGGATATTCAAAAAATCAAAGAAACTGTAATGAAAAAAGATTTTTATAAAAGAGTTTTAGTTATTTTATTTGGGGTATTTTTACTTGCACTCACTTATAACTTGTTTTTATATCCTTATAATTTAGTTATTGGGGGAACTACTGGGCTTTCAATTGTCGTTGAACCTTTATTTGGATGGGATCCTCAAATTTTTTTGTATATTTGTACTTGTATTTTATTAGTTATTAGTTTTTTGTTGCTTGGTGTTAAAAGGACTGGTGTTTCAATTGTAGGTAGTTTAATGTATCCCGTATTTATTAGTTTAACAAAGCCTTTGGCAAATTATTTAAGTGAATATATTTTGCTAGATAATATGATTTTGGTAGTTCTGACTACTGGAATCTTATATGGTTTAGGTTATGGTCTGATTTATAAAATGGGATTTGATACGGGTGGTTCAGATATTGTAGTTCGTATTTTTAATAAATTTTTTCATTGGCCAGGAGGAAAATGCTCTTTAATTATTCAAAGTTGTGTTGTTATAGCTGGAGCATGTGTTTATGGCTTTAATCAAATGATGTATGCGATTTTAATCTTAGTAATTTATACTACTGTTATGGATAAAATTTTAATTGGAATTTCTAATTCAAAGTTGTTCTTTATTCATACTAAGGAACTCAAAAAAGTTGAAGATTTTGTTCTTCATGAACTTCATACTGGCGCGACTATATTGGATATGGAAGGCGGATATACAGGTGAAAAAAGTAGTATTTTGATGTGTGTGGTACCTAACCGCGACTATTATCTTTTTAAGGAGGCTATTTTAGAGGTTGATCCAGATGCTTTTTTTGTTATCAATGATTGTTATGAAGTTCATGGTGGTGTAAAAGCAAATAACTTCCCCTTTATATAGGGGATTTTTTATGTTATAATGTATTAATAATGCGAGGTGTAGTAAGTGAAGTTAATTAAAGTTGAGCATGCTTATAAAATTTATAAAAATGGAACAACTGCTGTTGCTGATTTAAGTCTTTCCATTGATAAAGGAGAATTCGTTTTTGTAATAGGTACAACTGGATCTGGAAAGTCTACTTTTATTAAAATGCTATATCGTGAAGAGAAGCCAACAAAAGGTAAAGTTATTGTTGGTGGGATTGATGTGGCTAAACTTAGAAATTCTAAAGTGTATAAATTACGTAGAAAACTTGGAGTTGTTTTTCAAGATTTTAAATTGCTGCCAAAATTGACGGTTTATGAAAATGTGGCATTTGCTTTAGAAACTTTAGGATTGCCTAGTGATGAAATTCGTCCTAAAGTATTAAAAGCAATTGAAGCTGTTGGGTTAAAAGAGAAAACTAGAAATTTACCTAGTGAATTATCTGGTGGTGAGCAACAACGTGTGGCTATTGCTAGAGCTATTGTTAATGATCCTAAGTTACTCATTTGTGATGAGCCAACAGGAAATTTGGATCCAGAGACATCAAAAGGAATTATGAAAATTTTGGATAAAATTAATAGAGAGCTTGGTACGACTATTATTATGGCAACTCATGACAAAGAATTAGTAAATCGAATGAAAAAACGGGTTCTTGTTATTGAAGATGGTGTTTTAGCAAGCGATACAAAGAAAGGAAGTTATAGAGTACATGAAGGCGTTAAGAATACTGACTAGAAGTATACGAGATTCTTTTAAAAGTGTCTTTCGTAACTTTTCTTTATCAATGGCATCTATTGCTTGTACGACAATAACTTTAATTTTGGTAGCTATTTCTCTAGTTTTAACGTATAATGTTCGCCAAGTTACCACAGATTTGGAACATGAACTTACCATTGTGGTATATTTTAATCAAGATGTTACTGATGAACAAAAAACACGTTTAGAAAATGATTTAGCTACAATGGATAATGTGGATTCTTATGTGATGAAAAGTAAAGATGAATGGAAAGCAGAAATGCGTGAAGAAGATCAAAGTTTAGAAAATGCTTTAGATATTTTTGAAGAAAATCCATTACTTGATTCAGTTATTGTTACTGTTGATGATGTAAATCATTTAAGTGAAACAGCGGATCATATTAGAGAATATGATTTTGTTAGTAGTGCTGAATATGGCGAAGGAATGGTTGAAAATGTTATAGGCATTTTTGATGCAATTAGTTTTGGAACATTAGCTATTGTTGTAGCGCTTGTTTTAGTTACTGCTTTCTTAATTAGTAATACAATTAAACTTACTATTTTTTCAAGAAGAACCGAAATTGAAATTATGAGACTTGTTGGTGCTTCAAATACGGCCATTAAACTTCCTTTTGTTTTTGAAGGATTTATTTTAGGAATTTTGGGAAGTATTATTCCAATTATCTTAAGTATTTATGGTTATGTTTTCTTATATAATCAAACTGGTGGCTATGTCTTTACTCAAATTATTACTTTAGTTGAGCCGTTCCCATTTGTGCTTATTGTTTCTTTATTCTTATTGGCTGTAGGTTCACTTGTAGGTATGTTAGGTTCTTGGAGAGCGGTTAAGAAATATTTAAAAATATAGGTAGGTGATTATACGTGGGGAAAAAAATTATTGGTAGTTTTTTTACTCTCTTGTGTTTCTTTTCTTTTTTAACACCTGTTTATGCTGCTAATGAGCAAACATTGGGAGATTTACGGAGTACTTATAATGAATTACTAAGGCAAAAACAAGAGAATGATTCTTTAAGTGCTGAAGCTAAAGCAGAAATTGCACGTAAGGAAGCGGCTATTTTGCAAGCTGAAACTGAAATTCATGCAGCTGAGGAATCGATGATGCAAGCTGAAGAGGATATTGCAGCTTCAAATGAACGTATTGAAGAGATGAAAGGAACTGCTAGTGAAGTTTTACTTTATTTGCAACAAATGCAAGGAACTAATGCGTATGTTGAGTATGTTTCTGGTGCGACTAGTATGACAGATATGATCATGCGTATTGCTGCAGTAGAACAGCTTTCTGATCAAATTTATCGTACAATTGATGATTTGGAAGCAGAAATTCAAAGAAATGAAGAATTAAAAGTTGAACTTCAAAAGAGAACAGAAGAGTTAGAAGCACAGGCTGCTGAGTATCAAAGAGTTATTGAGGCTAATTATGATAAGTTAGAAGAATATGATCGTTATGCTTTAGATATTGATAATCAAGTTGAAGTAGCTCGTCAAAGATTAGAGACTTATGAAAAAATGTGTTCTGAAACCGTCGGAAGTACAGCTGATAGTGTTGTTCTTACGAGTTGTTCTAATGTTCCTGTAAACGGTGGTTGGTTAAAGCCTTTAAATTATGGAATTATTACAAGTACTATTGGCTATCGTTGGGGTGAATATCATAATGCTTTGGATATTGGTGGCGCTAGTCCTTTTGAAGGAACACCTATTTATGCTGCAGCTGCGGGAGTAGTTTCTGGTATGGTTTATGA
Organism: uncultured Bacilli bacterium; assembly: GCA_944345045.1. Lineage (GTDB taxonomy): Bacteria > Bacillota_I > Bacilli_A > RF39 > UBA660 > Ventrenecus. The sequence goes on from CALVMI010000030.1 coordinate 6,447, forward strand.
ATATGAATGTGGTGGTAACATGCTATATATTGATGTTAATGTTGGTGGCAAAGCGTATACTACATATTATTACCACTTACTCAGCTTTAATGTTTCTTTAGGTGATGTAGTTACACAAGATACGGTTATAGGTTATGTCGGTGGCTATTCTACTAGTAAGAAACATGGTGGCTACGATGGCTGCACGACAGGCGCGCACTTACATTTTGGTGTAGCAAATGGTTATTATGATCCAAAAGTTGGAATTAAAAGGGCAAATGTAATTACACCTCCTGGATTTCCAAATTCTTCTGGATGGGCATTTTATTCAAGAACACAAATGTATAATGGATAGATTTTTCTATCCTTTTTTTGTATAATAAAAATCGGTGGTACAAATGACTTATTCATTAAAAGTTAAAGAAGAGATATGTAGTAGACAAATGAGTCGCGTAGAAATTTTTTCTGAACTTTCGGCTATAATTCGTTATGATGCAACTATAAAAGAAGATGGGATTTCTCTTACGTTTGAAAGTGCAGCCATTGCAAGAAGAGTATATAAAGATATTAAAAGTACTTTTAATATTTCTGCACATATTACTGTACGTGATCAAAAAAGATTTCGAAGTAAACAAGTTTATCTTTTAGATATTAAAGAACATGCTAAAATGATATTAGAAAGATTAAATATTATGCACGATGGCCATTTTTTAGAAATGAATCGGGCCTATTTGGAAGATCCAGAAGAAATGATCGCTTTTGTTCAAGGGGCTTTTTTAGTTAGTGGTTCTATAAATGATCCTTCAACCGGTGGCTATCATTTAGAATTTGTTTTTAATACTTTGGAAGATGCTAATTTTTTTAATGATCTTTTACATGAAATGAAATTTGATACAAAAGTTTTAAAAAGAAATGAAAAACATATGGTTTATTTAAAAAGTGCTGAGGAAATAAGTGATATGATTCGTATGTTTCAAGCTACTAATTCTTTATTTTATTTTGAAGATGTTCGAATATATCGTGATCATAAAAATATGGTAAATCGTTTAAATAATTGTGAAATTGCTAATCAAGAAAAAAGTATGCAAGCTGGTATTAAACAAATACAAGATATTGAATATTTAAAGACGCATGATTTGATTGATTTATTGGATGAAAAAACTAAAATTATTATGGAATATCGTTTAAAATATCCTGAAAGTTCTTATCAGGAATTAGCAAATATTATTGGAATGGAAACTGGTTATATAATTGGAAAATCAGGAATTAATCATCATTTTATTAAAATAAAAAAGTTAAAAGAACAACATGAAAATGCAAAAAAATAGACACTCACGTGTCTTTTTTAAATGATTTGGTCTATAAGTCCATATTTTTTAGCTTCTTCACTTGTTAAATAATAATCTCTATCTGTATCTTTTTTGATTTTGGCTAATGGTTGGTTCGTATTTTTAGCTAAAATTTTATTTAGTTTATCTTTCATTTTTAAAATTCTTTCACAAGCTATTTTCATATCACTAGCTTGTCCTTGCATGCCTCCTAGTGGTTGGTGAATCATTACATCGGCATTTTTAAGGGCATATCTTTTTCCTTTTTTTCCAGAGGAAAGAAGAAAGGCTGCCATTGACGCGGCAATTCCAACACATATTGTTTTGACATCGCTTTTAATATAATTCATCGTGTCATAAATAGCCATTCCACTTGTAACTGACCCTCCAGGACTATTTATGTACATGTAAATATCTTCGTGACTTTTTGAGTCTAGATAAAGAAGTTCGCTGATGATTAAATTAGCTGTTTGATCGTTAATTTCACCACTTAGAAAAAGAATTCGGTCTTCTAATAATCTTGAGTATAAGTCATATGCTACTTCGTGATTACTACTTTTTTCTAAAACTGTTGGTATTATATTCATTTTCTCACCTAATATTATCATAGTATATTATTGGAAAAACTATTCAAAAAATAGTTCTTTTATGATAAAATAATTTAAGAATAAAGAAGGCTAGGAGATATTATGCAAGAAATTACTGTTACTTATAAAGATCAAACAATTACTGTTTCAAAAGGAGCTTTGTTTTATGATGTTGCAGTTAAACTTGGACTTCAAAATACTTTGGCAGCTCAAGTAGGAAACGAAGTTTTTTCTTTAGATACGAAAATTGTACAGAATTGTACAGTATCTTTTTTAGATGTTACAACGCTTACGGGATATAAAATTTATCAAGGAGCATTGAAGTTTTTATTTTATGTTTCTGTTAAAGAATTGTATCCAGAAGCAGAGGTATTATTTTTGCACAGTGTTCCTAAAGGAATATTAAGTGAAATCGAATTCGATCATAATTTGACTTTAGATGATGTATCAAAAATAAAAGGTCATATGGCTAAAATTGTTGAACAAAAAGATCGTTTTTATCGATATCATTTAGATAATCAAGATGCATTTCATTATTTGAAAAATCGTGGTGAAGATGAAAAGGCTTATAACATTCAAAATGTAAGTAAGGAAGTTGTTACGATGTATCGTTTGCATGATCAATTAAATTATTTTTATACGATGATGCCTTATGATACTAAAGTAATTAATCGATTTGAGCTTATTTTTTTGGGTCGCAACCGAATTGTTTTAGTTTGTCCTAATGTGACAAGTGGCAATAATATTCCTGAATATGTTCATTATGAAAATATTGTCGCGAACTTTATGTCAACTAAAAAATGGCTTCGAAGAATGCAAGTTCCATATTTATCGCAAATGAATTATTTAGTTAGTACTTCAAAAATTAAAGAATTTATTTTATCTAATGAAATTTTGTATGAAGAAGATTTGATTAGAGCTTGTGATAAAGTCATTTCTATGCGAGATGTAAAACTTGTTTTAATTGCTGGTCCTTCTTCAAGCGGAAAAACTACGACAATGAAGCGAATGAGCAACATTTTACGAAGTCGAGGATATGAACCTATTGGATTATCGACTGATGATTTTTTTGTTGATCGTAAAGAAACTCCTAAGAATGAAAAAGGAGAGTATGATTATGAATGTTTACAAGCAATTGATTTAGAGTTATTTAATCAAACATTACAAAGACTTTTAAAAGGTGAAACGGTAGATATTCCAGAATATGATTTTGTAAATGGAGAAAAATTGTTTAAAGGAAAAAAGGCTACTTTACATGATAATAGTATTTTACTTATTGAAGGACTTCATTGTTTGAATGATGATTTAATTCCTTATATTGAAGCAAAATATAAATTTAAAATTTATTTAAGTCCTTTTATTCCTTTGAATATTGATCGACATAACTATATTTCAACTTTAGATTTAAGACTTATTAGAAGAATTGTTCGGGATAATCGAACAAGAGGAAAAAGAGTTGATCAAACGATTGCTGAGTGGCAGATTGTTCGTTCGGGTGAAGAAAAGTATATTTTCCCTTATGTTTATCAAGCAGATATGATTATTAACACTGCTCTTGCTTATGAAGTTGGTGTTTTGAAAGTTTATGCTGATCCGTTATTATTTTCAGTTGGTGTTGATAGTGAATATTATAGTGAATCTAGAAGACTTATTGATTATTTGCAAGTGTTTTTTACTATCCCATCTGAGTATGTACCTAAAGATTCGGTGTTAAGGGAATTTATTGGATAGAAAGAAAGGAAAAGATTATGATAAAGGTTGCAATTAATGGTTTTGGAAGAATTGGTAGACTTGCTTTTAGGCAAATGATTACAGGAACAGATTTTGATGTTGTCGCGATTAATGATTTAACAGGTGCAGAAGATTTAGCATATTTACTTAAATATGATACAAATCATAGAAGGTTTCATGAAGATAAAATTAGCAGTGTGGATAACTATTTAGTTATTAACAATACAAAAAAAATTCCTGTATATGCTGAAAAGGATCCTGCAAATTTACCATGGAAAGAACTTCAAGTTGATTTAGTTTTAGAATGTACGGGTTTGTTTACTAAGCAAGAAGCAGCTTATAAACATATTGAGGCAGGAGCAAAAAAGGTTCTTATTTCAGCACCAGGTAAAGGGGATATGAAGACTATTGTGTATGGTGTTAATGATTCGATACTTGATGGTCATGAACAAATTGTTTCGGCTGCATCTTGTACGACAAATTGTTTAGCGCCCGTACTTCATGTTTTAGAAAAGGAATTCGGTGTAGTTAAAGGATATATGAGTACGATTCATGCTTATACGAATGATCAAGTTACTTTGGATATTGCTCATAAAAAAGGTTATGCTTCCAGAAGAGGAAGAGCGTGTGCAATGAATATTATCCCGGCAAGTACAGGGGCTGCAAGCGCAATTGGAAAAGTTTTGCCTTCTTTAGATGGTAAATTAAATGGTGTTGCTTATCGCGTTCCTGTAAGTGATGGTTCTATGATTGACCTCGTATTGGAATTGGGAAAAAATGTTACTGTTGAAGAAATTAACGATTCTTTTGTCAGAAATGCTAATGAAACCTTGAAAGTGACAAATGATCCGATTGTTTCTAGTGACGTGATTGGTCAAAAATGTGGCGCTTTAGTAGACATGCGTTTAACAACTGTCTTAGAATCACAAGGAAAACAATTAGTTAAAGTAGTCGCGTGGTATGATAATGAAATGGGTTATACAACGCAAATGATGAAAACGGCTAAAAGAATGTTTGTGTAAATATTATAACTAATGAGAGAATCTTATTAGTTTTTTTCTTTTCTGAAATTTTAAAAAATGGTATAATCTTTTTAGACTAGGTGATTCGATGTGAAAAAATTAAAAATTAATATTGTAGCAGGTGTAATAGATATAATAACAACTTTTTTATATTTTTTTTCTTTGTTTTTAGTTGGTACTTTTAGTGGAGCTGTTGGTGCTTCTGATAGTACAGAGTCCTTTATGCATTTTTTGCTTATCGTGGCTATTGTTTGTATTATTATTCATTTGGTATCCATCTTTCAATCTAAAAATGTTCGAATTCGTTTAATTGGTCCAATTCTAGGATTGATTGGTCATGCTATTTATTTGGTTTGTGGAACTTATTTAGCTTGGTTGGCTTTATTTTTCACTTTAATTGGTGCCATTTTCTTATTTAGGGATAATCATTATACAGATTTAGAAATTCTTCCTAAAAACATGAGTAAATAATTATTTTTAAAGAGATTGGTAAATAATTGCTAATTTCTTTTATTTTGGGTATAATATTTTTGGATAGTAGGGGATATGATGAAAAAGTGTTTACAAAATATGAATGTTCGAAATAAACGAGTTGTTTTACGTGTGGATTATAATGTTCCTATGCAAAATGGGCTCATTTTAGATGATTCTAAAATTAGAGAAACTTTAGAAACGATTTTCTATTTATTAAATGAGAATTGTCGGATTGTTTTGCTTAGTCATTTTGGCAAAATAAGAAATGAAAATGATAAGACTAAATACTCTTTAGAAAAAGTAACAGAAAGATTAAAAGAACTTGTTGGCGAAGAAGTGTATTTTTCTAAAATTAATTTTGGCCCAGAAGTTTCTAAACGAGTTGGTTTGATGAAACCTCGTGAAATTTTAATGCTTGAAAATACTAGATTTATGGATTATCCAAATAAATTAGAGAGTAAATGTGATTCACAGTTAAGTTTGTTTTGGGCTAGTTTAGGAGATGTTTTTGTAAATGATGCTTTTGCAAGTTCTCATCGAAAACATGCTTCTACTTATGGCATTTCTTTATATTTGCCTAGTTGTATAGGCTTTTTAATGCAAAAAGAAATTGGAGCGTTAGATCGTTTAGTTGTTCATGCGATCCATCCGTTCACGGTAATTATGGGTGGAGCTAAGATTGATGATAAGATTAGTCTTATCGAATCTTTACTTCCCAAATGTGAGCATTTGTTATGCGGTGGTGGTATTGCTAATACTTGTTTAAGCGCTTTAGGTTTTAAAGTTGGTGAATCTATTATTTCTTTAAATCCTGAAATTATTGAACGAGTTAAAAAAATTCTTTTAGAATATAAAGATAAAATTATGCTACCTGTTGATGTCATAGTGGGTAGTACTTATGATAAAAATTATGTTAAATATAAACTTATTAATGAAATTGATGATAATGATGTTATTTTAGATATTGGTTCTAGAACACTTCAAAAATACAAAGCAGTGATTGATAATAGTCAAACCATTTTTTTGAACGGAACTGTTGGTCGTTATGAAGATGTTCGTTTTGCAAATGGTACAAAAGAACTATTAAATATGATTACTTCTTCTAAAGCTGTCAGTGTATGTGGTGGTGGGGATTCGGCTTCTAGTGTTCGAAATTTTGGTTATGGTGAAAAGTTTACATATATTTCTTCTGGTGGTGGCGCGACATTAGATTATCTTGCTACAGGTCATTTAGTTGCTTTGGAAGCGATAAGAGAGGAGAATACCATTGAAACCCTTGATATGTAATTTAAAAATGGAACATAGTTTACAAGATGTTTTAAAATATAAAAAAGAATTGGAAAATTGTGTTGGCAGTTTTTCTTTAATAGTTTGCCCTCCTTTTTGTTATTTACCAGTTATGCATTCTAAGTATTATAAAATAGGTGCCCAAGATGTTTCTTGTTACGGAAATGGAAATTATACAGGAAAAGTATCTGCAACTGCTTTAAAAAGTTTAGATGTTTATGGTGTATTGATTGGTCATTCAGAAATAGAAGATACTTTTGAGCAAAAATTAAAAAAACTTCGTCGAACAGTTACTGAGGGCTTGCATGCTTATGTTTTAATAAGTGATACATTAGAAGATCATAATTATCAATATACTTATATTAAATTAATGAATAAAATCAGGGCTTATTTATCTCGAGTATTGCCAAAAGATTATGCAAAAATCACTTTTATTTATGAACCTTCTTGGCTTATTGGTGGTGCCGATGCTCTATCAAGCAAGGAAATTGAAAACTTGTTTTATCAATTAAAAAAAGAATTACAATTTGAATATCGTTTTGATTTTCCTTTATTCTATGGAGGAGGTATAACTAGTTCAAATATTCGTGAATTATATGATAATAGTATGATTGACGGTCTTTTACTAGGAAATTTTTGTAAAAGAGCGAGAAATGTTGTCAACTTTTTACAAAATGAAGAAAAATCGACAGAATTAGACATAAGTATACATAACTAGACAATATCTTCTCTAGTATTTTGACAAAATCTTTGCTACTATTAAGGTGCGTGTTGTGAGTGGGAGTACTTGAAAGGGAGAAAATATGAAAGAAAAAATTAACGCATTAGTAGTAGATGACAGTATGGAGTTTACGAGTAGTGTTAAGGAGTATTTCAAAAACAACGCAGATATTCAAATTTTAGATGTTATTTCCGATGGTGAGAAAGCAGTTCCTTATATTCAAGAACATGAAAAGGAAATTGATGTGATTTTGTTAGATCTAATTATTCCTGGTAAGGATGGTCTAGCTATTTTAGAAGAATTAGAAAATAAAAAGATTCAAAAGCATGTCATTATTTTGTCGAGCTATCGTAAGGAATATACAATTCGTATGACTTCGCATTTTAACGTGGATTATTATATGTTGAAGCCATGTGATTTAAAATCTTTAGAGGCAAGAATTAAAGAAGTCGTAGTCGAAGAAAAAAATGAACTTTATGCCGACAAAAGAATAAATAAAGAAATTCAGCTTAGAGTTACTGAATTATTACATACGCTTGGTGTTCCATCACAAATTAAAGGTTATCAATATCTAAGAGAAGGTATTTTAATGCTTTATGAGTCAACAGGTTTAATTGGTGGAATTACGAAAGAAGTTTATCCAGAAATTGCAATTCGTTATAATACAACGGCTTCAAGAGTTGAAAGAGCTATTCGTCATGCGATTGAAGTTAGTTGGAATAGAGCTGATTATGCGACGATGAACAAACTTTTCGGTCATAGTATTGATTATGATCGGGCAAAACCAACGAATTCAGAATTTATGGTTACTTTATCTGATACTTTACGTTTAGAACATCCTGTGGCTGTATATAGTTAAGAAAGCTTGAAAAAGCTTTTTTCTTTTTAATAAAAATTTGTTTACGATATTATCGTAATAAAAGTAACATTGAAAAAATGTGTAATACGTGTTACTATTTTATTAATTAGAAAAGATTATTCTTTTTTCTTTTGGGTATTTTTTAAGGAGGATATTTGTCCATGAAAAAAATATTAATGGTTGTTTTAGATGGCTTTGGATGGAGTGATAACACTTTAGGTAATGCAGTTCAAATGGCTCCACCAAATAATTTTTTAGAATTATGGAAAAAATATCCTCATACTTTACTTGAAGCTAGTGAAGAGGCTGTTGGTTTAGAGCCTGGACAGTTTGGTAATAGTGAAGTAGGGCATATGACAATAGGTGCGGGTAGAAAAATACAACAAAATGTAACTAAAATCAAAGATTTTTTAAAAAGTGATGATATTTTATTAAATGAGAATTTTTTAGATATGATTGATTATTTACATGATACAGGAAAGCCTCTTCATGTTTTGGGACTTTTAAGTGATGGTAAAGTTCATTCTAGTTTAGAACATTTTTTAGAACTTATTGATGTTTTAGCAAAAGAAGAAATTACAAATGTTTTTTTTCATGTAATTAGTGACGGTAGAGATACGGATACGATGTCTTTATATACATATCTTTCTAAATTGGAAGAAAAAATGAATGAAACCGGTGTTGGAGTTGTTGCGTCTTTATGTGGTCGTTATTATGCGATGGATCGTGATAAAAATTATGATCGAACGAAAAAATATTATGATTTAGTTGTTAAGGGTGAAGGTCTTGGAACCTCTAGTATTCCTTTAATGATTCAAAAATGCTATCGAAATCATTTAACAGATGAATTTTTGCCACCAATTAAAACAAAAGATTATCAAAGAATTAAAGATGGTGATGCTGTTTTATGGATGAATTATCGCATGGATCGTTCAAAACAAATTATGGCTTCTTTTGTGCAAAATAATTTTGAGGATTTTCCTATTGTTCCTATGCCTAATTTACAGGTATATTCTTTTTTAGAAATTGATCATAAAATTAAAACTAAATATTTTTTAGAAAAAGAAAAATTAGAAAATACTTTAGGTGTTTATTTTTCGGATTTGGGATTAACTCAAGCGAGAATTGCTGAGACTGAAAAATATGCTCATGTTACTTTTTTCTTTGATGCGGAGAGTAATGCTTCTTTAGAAGGTTGTCAAAAATTTTTGATTCCTTCTCCTAAAGTGGACACATATGATTTAAAACCGGAAATGAGCGCGGTTGAAGTTACAAAGAAATGTGTTGCTTGTATGGAAAAAGATTATGACTTTATTTTACTTAATTATGCTAATCCAGATATGGTTGGACATACAGGAAATTTAGAAGCGACAGTTAAGGCTTGTATAACTGTAGATTTATGTTTGAAATTATTGTATGAAAAAGCATTAGAAAATTTTTATACTTTAGTAGTTTTAGCTGATCATGGTAACGCGGATCAAATGATTGATGCACAAGGTAATCCGGTTACTACTCATACGACAAGTTTAGTTCCATTTATTATTACTGATGAAAAAGTAGTTTTAAAAGATAAGGGAGATTTAACTATGGTGGCTCCAACTATTTTAGAATATATGGATATTACTGTTCCTAAAGAAATGCGAGAATCTGGTAGCTTGATAAAAAGATAAAAGGTGTACTTTATGTACATTTTTTTAGTGCAAATATTAGTAATAATTCTTTTAAGAATTATTGAGATTGAACCTATTTTTTGCTATAATTACTTTAATAGAAAAGAGGATTAAACTTATGAAAAAAGTTATAATTTTAGCTATCCTCCTTGCTAGTTTGGTTGTTCTGGGGGGCATAATTGATAATCACTTTCCAGAACAAGAATATATAAAAAATGAAAATATTAATTTAGCAATTTATTTGAATGAAGAAAAAATAGAAAATATTCCATCAAAAGAAAGTGGTTATCTTTTTGATGAAGAAAATTCATTTTGTACTAATGACGCAAGTGTTTTATGGGATTACGCTTCATGGAGTCCGATTATTAAAAATGTAACAAATTATTCTACTAGGTGTACTTTAATATTTCGGAATTTTTACCGAGTTAAAGTTTATGATAAGGCAGAATCTTTTGCTTATCAAATACCATTAAACGAATCTTCTATTTCTTTTGATAATAATTCTTCTCATACTTTGTTAAGTTGTAATAATGGTGTTTATGTATCGGAAGAAAATAATTTTATTACTATAAATAACATTACTAGTGATGTTACATGTACTTATTACGATAATTCTTTAGATGCGTTAGCTAATTTGGATGATTCGATCAATTTCTTTTTATATTTAAAAGACGAAAGCTTAACCGATAATTTTGTTGTTCAAACTGGAAAAAATTTAATTATGAATTTGAATGAGCATACTTTTACAATCAATAAAGGAGACGAAAGTTTTGCTCTAATAAATTATGGTACTACAACAATAAAAAACGGAATGCTTCATGGAAGAATTGCTACACATTTTATGATGGAATTATATGATGTTACCATCGCATATGATGACAGTACAATTAATCCTTATGAAAATTCAACTCTGAAAATATATGATTCTAAAATTTATTCTAATACAAATCCTAATGCTTCTACTATTTGGATGCATAGTGCTAATTTAGAAGTTTATAACTCTTATATAGAAGGGGCTTATGCTATTGGTGGGGCAGGAGGCAATATTTTAATAGATTCTAGTGAATTAGTTGGTACATTTCATAATGCTTTGCAAATAAACGAAGGTTTTTCAGGAAATATTCAAGTATTAAATGCTTCTATTTTAAAAGGAGAAAATTATGGAATATGGCTAGGGCAAGTGTCTGGTGAATTGATATTAAAAAGTACAGTTTCTAATCAAGTTCCATTTATTAATGGTGAAACTGCTGGTATTGAGATTGGCAGTGACGTACAATTTAATTTTGAAGCTGGAGATATTTTTGGATCTAATGAACCAATAATTGAAGGAAATGTTATTGTTCCTAACGACAAAAAAATGGTTACAGTAAATGAGAATGGAGTTTATCATACTTATTTGCAATGATTTCCTTTCTTTTTTTTAGGCTTTTTTGTATAATATACATGAGGTTATTGACATGATTGATTTAACAAGTTTGAATGATTTACAAAAAGAAGCGGTTCTTCATCAAGAAGGACCATGTTTAGTTATTGCAGGAGCAGGTTCAGGAAAAACTAAAGTTTTAACGACTAGAATTGCTCATTTGATTGATAGTGGGGTAGATTCTTATCATATTTTAGCC